>NZ_JBVVQC010000010.1:54926-200615 GCF_055811515.1 Mesorhizobium sp. WSM4841 | reverse complement strand
GGCAGGACAGAGGGGGGCGCCACAGAACGCCAACCTTCGAGTCTGGCAAACAGCAAACGCTTCCCCTTCCGCGTCGCCAGCTTCGGCAACATCACCGTAGCACTCGCCCCCGATCGCGGGCGTTCGGCCGATCGCCGCGCCGACTACCACGACCCGACCATGCCGCCGCGCCATGCGCTGATCGCCTTCGGCCTGTGGCTGCGCAAATCGGTCGGCGTCCATGCCCTCATCCATGTCGGCGCCCATGGCACGCTGGAATGGCTGCCCGGGAAAACCGTTGCGATCAGCGAATCCTGTTTTCCCGAGATCGTCACCGGTCCCCTGCCCGTCATCTATCCCTTCATCGTCTCCAACCCGGGAGAGGCCGCACAAGCCAAGCGACGTATTGCCGCCGTCACCCTCGGCCATCTGCCGCCGCCGCTGACCGGCGCCGGACTGGACGAAAACCAGCGCCAGCTTGAACGGCTGGTCGACGAATATGCCCAGGCTGACGGGCTCGACCGCCGCCGCCGCGATCGCCTGGCGAGGCTGATCGTCGAAACGGCGCAGAAGACCGGCCTCGCCTCCGAAGCCGGCGTCGCCGGAACCGACGCACCCGACGAAGCGCTGCGCCGCATCGATGCCTGGCTCTGTGATCTCAAGGATTTCGCCATCAAGGACGGCCTTCACATCTTTGGCCGCTCAGCCGAGGGCGAGACCGATCCGCTGCGCGCGCAAAGTGCGGCGGCCGAGAAGTCTGCGCTGATCGCGGCCCTCGACGGCCGCCATGTCGCTGCCGGTCCTGCCGGCGCGCCGGCGCGTGGCCGGCGCGATGTCCTGCCGACCGGCCGCAACCTGTTCACATCAGATCCACGCACCATGCCGACGCCGACATCCTTCGATCTCGGCAGGGCGGCCTCCGACGAAGTCTTGCGCAGCTATATGCAATCGCATGGCGACTGGCCGCGCTCGCTGGTCATCGATCTCTGGGGCTCGGCCTCGCTGCGCACCGGCGGCGAGGAAATCGCGCAGGGCCTGGCGCTGATGGGCTGCCGTCCGCAATGGGATTCCGCCACCGGCCGCGTCACCGGCATCGAGGTGTTGCCGCCGGCCACCCTTGGCCGCCCGCGCGTCGATGTCACCTGGCGTATATCAGGCCTGTTCCGCGACATGTTCCCGACCCAGATCGCCCTGATCGATGCGGCCGCCAACGCCGTCGCCGCCCGCGACGAGGACGCGACGGAAAACCCGCTCGCGGCCAAGGCCCGCGCTGACGGTAAGATCAGCCCGCGCATTTTCGGCACCTCGCCCGGCACTTACGGCGCCGGCGTCGAAAATTTATTGTCGAGCGGCGACTGGGCCGCGCGCGAAGAGATCGGTCGCGCCTATCTCGACGCCACTTCGCATGCCTATGGCGGCGCCGACGGGGAAGGGATTTCGTCGCCAGGCGCTTTTGAGGACCGTATCGCCGAGGCCGACCTTCTCGTCCATACCGGAGACGACCCCGGCCGCGACATTTTGGAAGGCTCCGCCGACGTCGCCTTCATCGGCGGTTTTTCAGCGGCGCTTGCGGCCCTCGGCAAGAACGCCGATGTCATCGTCCTCGACACCACGGACCCGCAAAAGCCGAAGCCGCGCTCGGTAGGAGAAGCCGTATCTCGGGTAGTTCGCGCCCGCGCGGTCAACCCGCGCTTCATTGCCGGCCAGATGCGGCACGGGCCGCGCGGTGCCGCGGAGTTCGCCGAGACGGTCGACCGGCTGGTCGGCTTCGCCGAGACCACACGTGCCATATCGGGCACGCTGATCGAGGCCGTGCACGACGCCTATCTCGGCGACCCCACGGTCCGGGCCTTCATGCTGCGCGAAAATCCGGCGGCCGCGAAAGTCATCGCCGAGCGTTTGCTGTCGGCGCGCCGGCGCGGTCTCTGGCATCCGCTGCGCAATTCCATCGATGACGATCTCGCCGCCTTGATCGCCCAGGGGGTGGCGGCATGAACGCCTTCTCCCGACGCGGCGCCTGCCCCGCTTTGTCCGCGCCGATGCAGACCGGCGACGGGCTTCTGGTGCGGCTCAATCCGGTCGCTGGAGGATTCTTGCCGAAATCCTTGATCGGACTCGGTGAATCCGCCTTGCGGCATGGCAACGGCATCATGGAAGTGACCGCCCGTGGCAGCCTGCAGATACGCGGCCTGACGCCGGCCAGCGCCCGGCTTCTGGCCGTCGAGGTCGATGCACTCGGCATCGCCGTGCGCACCGGCGTGCCGGTGGAGCACGGACCGCTAGCGGGGCTGGACCCGCAGGAGATCGCCGACCCGCGCCCGCTGGCGGGGCGGATGCTGGACGCTATCGAAGAAGCCGGGCTGGCGCAGCGCCTCGGTCCGAAGGTTTCGGTGATCGTCGACGGTGGCGGGCAATTGAGCATGGATGCGGTTACGGCCGATGTCAGGCTCGTTGCAACGCGCACCAATGCGGGAATCAAGTGGCAGGTGTCTGTCGCGTGTGACGGGCAGAATGCGAAGCCGCTCGTCACGGTGGAAGACGATGCGGCGTGCGATATTGCAGTCGCGATGCTCAGGATGGTCGCCGAAAAAGGCCGCGAAGCCCATGCAAGGGATTTGACGCAGAGGCAGTTAATATCCCTCGCAAGCTGGCATTCCTTCGCGCCCCCCTCTGTCCTGCCGGACATCTCCCCCACTTGGGGGGAGATTGCGCCCTCGTCTCCGCTTTCGCCAATCACCCGAGGTGCTAAGGGGGAGCCGCCGGCGAAGCTGCCGATCTCCCCCCAAGTGGGGGAGATGTCCGGCAGGACAGAGGGGGGCGCGAAGGAACGCCGGCCCATCGGAGTTTTCGATCTGGCCGCCACCGGCACCGCCCTTGGCATTGGCCTACCCTTCGGCAGCATGCCGGCGCAAAAACTCATCCAGCTCACGCAACAGGCCCTCACCCTGGGCGCAACCGAAATCCGCCTCGCCCCGCAGCGCGCGCTGCTTTTCCTCGGCCTCTCCCCGACCGCCTGCCACTCGCTCCAGCAAGCCGCCGCCACTCTCGGCTTCGTCACCGCCGCCACCGATCCGCGCACCAGGATCGCCGCTTGCCCCGGTGCCCCCGCCTGCGCCTCCGGCCGGATCGCCACGCGCGACATCGCCGAGACCATCGCCGCAGAAAACCGCGACCTCCTCGATGCCTCCGTCACCCTGCACATTTCCGGCTGCGCCAAGGGGTGTGCCCATCCCGGCCCGGCGGCGCTGACACTGGTCGGCGGCGAAAATGGGGCCGGACTTGTCGTGGACGGGACGGCGAAGGTCCTTCCCGCCGGATACAGGCCAGGTTATGACGCCGCGCGCGGCGTTGGCCGCATTGCGGCAGCGGTCCGCGAAGCACGATATCCCGGCGAGACCACCACCGCCTGCCTGACAAGGCTTGGCGCGGCCGGTGTCACCGAACTTTACCGACAGGAATGAACATGCCCGCCCACACCGCCTACGACTACATCCATGACGGCACGGCGATCTATGAGCGCTCCTTTGCCATCATTCGCGCCGAGGCCGACCTGTCGCGCTTTTCTGATGCCGAGGCCGACGTCGCCATCCGCATGATCCATGCCTGCGGCCAGGTCGAGGCTGCCAGGCACTTTGTTTTTTCGGAGGATTTTGTTGCCGCCGCGCGCACGGCGCTGGCAGCCGGCGCGCCGATCTTCTGCGACGCTCAGATGGTCTCGCACGGCGTGACACGCGCCCGGTTGCCGGCCGGCAACGAGGTGATCTGCACGCTGCGCGATCCGCAAACTTCCGAGATCGCGAAAAAGATCGGCAACACCCGCTCGGCTGCAGCCATCGACCTGTGGGGCGAGCGCATGGCCGGTTCGGTCGTCGCCATCGGCAATGCGCCGACAGCACTTTTTTATCTGCTGGAAAGGCTGCGCGACGGCGCGCCGAAACCGGCTGTTATCATCGGCATGCCGGTCGGTTTCGTCGGCGCGGCCGAATCGAAGGATGCGCTGGCCGAGAATTCCTATGGCGTGCCCTACGCGATCGTGCGCGGCAGGCTGGGCGGCAGCGCCATGACCGCTGCAGCACTCAACGCATTGGCGAGGCCGGGCCTGTGAACGCGATTGCAAAAGGTAGGCTTATAGGCGTTGGCACCGGTCCCGGCGACCCCGAGTTGCTGACGCTCAAGGCCGTGCGCGCGCTGGCCGAGGCCGACGTGGTGGCGCATTTCGCCAAGCGCGGCAACAACAGCAATGCGCGCGCCATCGTCGGCGCGCATTTTCGTCCCGATTTGATCGAGTTGCCGCTGCTCTATCCCGTGACCACCGAAATCGACAAGGATCACAGCGATTACCGGTCGCAGATAGCGGATTTCTACGAAGAGTCGGCCGAAAAGATCGCCGTGCATCTCAGCGCCGGCAGGACGGTCGCGGTGCTTTCGGAAGGCGACCCGCTGTTCTACGGCTCCTATATGCATCTGCATGTCCGGCTGGCGCACCGCTTTCCAACAGAGGTCATTCCCGGCGTCACCGCCATGTCCGGCTGCTGGTCGGCGACCGGAACGCCGATCGTCCAGGGCGACGATGTATTGACAGTGCTGCCGGGCACAATGAGCGAATTCGAGCTGACGCGCCGCCTCGCCGATACCGATGCCGCCGTCATCATGAAGGTTGGCCGCAACCTGCCCAAGATCAGGCGCGCACTGGAAGCGACCGACAAGCTGGCGCGTGCCGTCTATGTCGAGCGCGGCACCATGCCGGGCGGCGTCTCGATGCGGCTGGCCGAAAAGCAGGACGACAAGGCGCCCTATTTCGCCATTGTACTGGTGGCCGGCTGGTCCGGCCGCCCCGAAGCATTGGTGGAGGCCGGGGCATGAGCGGCCGCCTGACCGTCATCGGGCTTGGGCCCGGCAATGCCGACCAGGTGACGCCGGAAGCGAGCCGCGCCGTCGCAGAGGCAAAATTCTTCTACGGCTACAAGCCGTATCTCGACCGGCTCGACCTGCGCCCCGACCAGACCCGCGTCGCCTCGGACAATCGCGAGGAGCTGTCCCGCGCCAAGGACGCGCTGGTAAAGGCTGCGCAGGGCCATGATGTCGCCGTCGTCTCGGGCGGCGACCCCGGCGTCTTTGCCATGGCGGCAGCCGTCTGCGAGGCGATCGAGGCCGGCCCGGCCGAATGGCGTGCCGTTGACGTTGCGATGCTGCCCGGCATCACCGCGATGCTCGCAGTCGCTGCCCGCATCGGCGCGCCGCTCGGCCATGATTTCTGCGCCATCTCGCTGTCCGACAATCTGAAGCCATGGGAGCTGATCGAGCTGCGCCTGTTGGCGGCGGCGGGCGCCGGCTTCGTCATCGCGCTCTACAATCCGATCAGCAGGGCACGCCCCTGGCAGCTTGGCCGCGCCTTCGAATGCCTCACAGCGATCCTGCCCGGCACCACGCCGGTCGTCTTCGGCCGTGCCGCCGGCCGCCCCGACGAGCGCATCGAGGTCGTTCTGTTGGCGGAAGCCGATGCGGAAAAGGCCGACATGGCGACCTGCATCATCATCGGCTCGCCGGAAACCAGGATCATCAAGCGCGGTGAAAAACCGGCGCTGGTCTACACGCCGCGTTCGGCGGCGGGCCCAAGAAAATGACTGACCAGAAAATGATCGACCATTGCGGCAAGCGCTTCGACGGTCTCCGCCGACGTAACGTCCGGCAGCGCCGGTCTGCGGATCATGACCACCTCAATGCCGAGCGCCCGCGCTGCGGCGATCTTGCCGTAGGTCGCCTCGCCGCCGCTGTTCTTGGAAACGACGACGTCGATGCGGTGTTCCAGAAGCAGTGCACGTTCGTCGGCTTCCCGGAACGGCCCGCGCGCCAAGAGATAGGTAGCATCGGGCACAGCGAGCATTGGCTCGACCGGATCGACGCTGCGGATGAGATAGTGATGTTGGGCTGCGGCCTCAAAAGCGGCGACCTCCTGCCGGCCCAACGCCAGGAGGGCGCGGCGCGACGCAGCGCCCAGCGCCGTCACCGCGCTGGAAACGCTGTCGACCAGCGTCCACCGGTCACCTTCGGCAGGCTCCCAGCCTGGGCGCCTGAGCGCAACGAGGGGCACGCCGGTGTTGCCCGCCGCCTCCGCTGCGTTGGCGGAGATTTTCGCCGCATAGGGATGCGTGGCGTCGATCAGCAGGCCGACGTCGGTCTCGCGGAGATACGCCGCCAGTCCATCGGCGCCGCCGAAACCACCCACCCGCGTCGGCACACCTTGCGCGACAGGATTTTCGGTGCGGCCGGCCAGCGACAGCGTGAGCGACACATCGGTGCGCGCGGCCAGCTTTCCCGTCAGTTGCCGGGCTTCGGTGGTTCCGCCGAGGATCAGAATGCGGTGGGTCATCATGCCTGCTGAAGGTCCGCGCGCCGCCCGGCTCACACAAAAATGGCTAACGATCGTCGGCATCGGCGAGGACGGTGTAGCGGGTCTCGGCGAAGAGGCCAAGCGGCTGATCGCCGAGGCCGAATTCGTCTTCGGCGGCACGCGCCACCTTGCCCTTGTCGCGTCACTCGCCAAAGGCGAGGCACGTGCCTGGCCGACCCCTTTCGATGCCGAGATGCGCGACGTGCTGGCGCTTTCCGGCAGGCGAGTCTGCATGCTGGCGTCGGGCGATCCGTTCTTCCACGGTGTCGGCGTCACCCTTGCTCGCAAGATTCCTTCCCAAGAGATGCAGGTGATCCCCGCCCCTTCGGCCATGTCGCTGGCCGCCGCCCGCCTCGGTTGGGCGCTGCAGGGTATCGAGACCATTTCGCTGCACGGCCGCTCGATCGACCTGATCCGGCCGCTGCTGCATCCGGGCACCCGCATCCTTGCGCTGACCTCGGACGGCGATGCACCAGCGGCGATTGCGCGCCTGCTGACCGAACTCGACTTCGGCGCCTCACGGCTGACGATTCTGGAGGCACTGGGTGGCCCGAACGAAAGGCTGCGTTCGGCGCGCGCGGACGCCTTCGACCTGGAAAAGATCAATCCGCTCAACGTTCTGGCAATCGAAGTTGACTCAACTTCGGAAGCACGCATCCTGCCGCTGACATCGGGCCTTGGCGATCATTTGTTCGAGCATGACGGCCAGATCACCAAGCGCGAGGTGCGCGCCATCACCCTGTCCGCCCTCGCTCCCAGGCGCGGCGAATTGCTGTGGGACATCGGCGCCGGCTCGGGCTCAATTGGCATCGAATGGATGCTGGCCCATCCCACGATGCGCGCCATTGCCATCGAGGCCGATCCAACCCGCGCCGCTCGCATCCACCGCAACGCTTCACACTGTGGCGTGCCCGGCCTTGTCGTGGTCGAAGGTTCGGCACCAAAGGCGCTTGCCAAGCTAGGCACGCCCGATGCGATCTTCATCGGCGGCGGCGGCAGCGATACCGGCGTGCTGGGCGCGGCGATCAAGGCCCTGCGCGTTGGCGGCCGGCTGGTCGCCAGCGCGGTGACGCTGGAGATGGAGGCGCTGCTTCTCGCCCGTCACGCCGCGCTCGGCGGCGATCTCACCCACATCTCTATCTCCCGTGCTTCACCGGTTGGTTCGATGCAGGCATGGCGGCCGGCTATGCCGGTCACCCAATGGAGCTGGGTCAAGCCATGATGATCGCGGGCATCGGCAGCCGCAAAGGCGTGAGTGTGCAAGACGTTCTTGCGGCGATAGAAACCGCGCTGGAAGCGCATGGGCTGGCGATGACGGCGCTGTCTGCCTTGGCGACGACCGAATTCAAACGCAGCGAAGAGGCCATTTTTGCTGCCGGCCGTAAACTCGATCTCCCGGTCATAGTGGTGGATGTTGCTGGTTCTGAACCGTCGCTCCCCCTCACCCGGCCTCCGCTTCGCTCGGCCGACCTCTCCCCGAGGGGAGAGGAGATCACGCACGCTGGCGTCAGTCTCTTCTCCCCAGCGGGGAGAAGGTGGCCCGAAGGGCCGGATGAGGGGGCCGCTTTGCTCAGCCGTTCCGACCTGTCGCAGGAACATGCCGGCACGCCGTCGGTTTCCGAAGCCTCGGCGCTTGCTGCTGCCGGAAAAGGCGCGCAACTGCTTGGGCCGCGCACTGTCCTCGGCCCGGTCACCTGCGCCATCGCCATCAGCGGAGACGCGGCATGACCGTCCACTTCATCGGCGCCGGTCCTGGCGCGGCCGACCTCATCACCTTGCGCGGCAGCCGGCTGCTGGCAAGCTGCCCGGTCTGCCTCTATGCCGGCTCGATCGTCGCCCCGGAACTGTTGCAGCACTGCGCGCCCGGCACGAAATTGATCGACACCGCGCCGATGTCGCTCGACGAGATCGAAGCGGAATATGTGGCGGCCCACCAGGCCGGCCACGATGTGGCGCGTCTGCATTCCGGCGACCTGTCAGTGTGGAGCGCTGTCGCCGAGCAGATCCGCCGGCTGGAGAAGCACGGCATCGCCTATACGCTGACGCCGGGCGTGCCCTCCTTCGCTGCTGCCGCGGCAGCGCTGCGCCGCGAGCTGACCATTCCCGAAGTCGCGCAAAGCCTGGTGCTGACCCGCATCTCCGGTCGTGCCTCGAAAATGCCGCCCGGCGAAACCCTGGCCGGTTTCGGCCGCACCGGCGCCACGCTCGCCATACACCTTGCCATCCACGCGATCGACCGTGTCGTCGCCGAGCTGACGCCATGCTATGGCGCCGAGTGCCCGGTGGCGGTCGTCTTCCGTGCCTCCTGGCCGGACGAGCGCGTGCTGACCGGCACACTGGCCACCATCGAGGCGCAATTGGCCGCCGATCCAATGGAGCGCACGGCAATCATCTTCGTCGGCCGTTCGCTGGCAGCGGAAGGCTTTCGCGAGAGTTCACTTTACGACGCCCACTACCAGCGGCGTTTTCGCGGGCGGGACGGATTGTGAACGACGGCGCCGGAAACACAGGTGGAAACACCACGATCGAACAGGCTTTGGCCCGGCTGAACTTCAAGCCGCGCCAGCTGAAGCCGGGCCATGTCTGGCTGGCCGGCGCCGGCCCCAGCGATCCCGGCTGCCTGACTCTGGAAGTGCTGGCGGCGCTTGGGCAGTGTGATGCGCTCGTCTACGACGCGCTGGTATCGCCCGATATCGTCGCTGTCGCCGAGGCCGCGGAGCTGTTCTACGCCGGCAAGCGCGGCGGCCAGCCATCGATGAAGCAGGACGACATCACCGCCCTGCTGGTTCGGCTGGCGCGAGAAGGCCGCCGCGTCGTCAGGCTGAAGGGTGGCGACCCCTATATTTTCGGTCGCGGCGGCGAAGAGGCGCTTGCGCTCGCCCGCGAAAACATCCCGTTCCGCGTCCTGTCCGGCCTGACTTCGGGCCTCAGCGCGCTTGCCGGTGCCGGCATCCCGGCCACCATGCGCGGCATCAACAAGGCGGTGATCCTGGCCACCGGCCACGCCGCCGGCACCGATGACGACCTCGACTGGGCAGCAATCGCCCGCACCGGCCAGCCGGTCGTCGTCTACATGGGCATGGCCAATCTGCCGCTGATATCAGCCTCGCTGCTCGAGGGCGGGTTGGCGCCGTCGACGCCGGCCGCGGTGATTGTTGCCGCGACGACGCCGCGGGAGCGTATCGTCGTCGCCACGCTCGCCACCATTGCCGAGGAAGCGGCTGCAGCCGGGTTGACCTCGCCGGCGCTGATCGTTGTCGGCGGCATCGTCGCGATGCGCGCGGCATTGGCGGGCGAGCCATGACCCGCGCGATCATCATCGGTGCGCCGCGCTCGGGCTCGGGCAAGACCAGCGTTACCATCGGCATCCTGCGCGCGCTCGCCAGGCGCGGCCTTAAAGTGCGCGGCGCCAAATCCGGCCCCGACTATATCGATCCCGGCTTCCACACCGCCGCGACAGGCCTTTCCGGCGTCAATCTCGACAGCTGGGCAATGCCGCCCGCCTTGCTCAACGCGCTGGCCGGTGACGCAACTGAAGATGCCGATTTCATCTTTCTCGAAAGTGCGATGGGCTTGTTCGACGGGATTCCCACTTCTGCGGGCCGCACAGGCTCGGCCGCAGACCTTGCCCGGCTCTACGGCCTGCCGGTACTGCTGGTGCTCGATGTTTCCGGGCAGTCGACCACGGCGGCGGCCGTCGCCAAGGGTTTTGCTACATATGACCCCCATGTGCGCATGGCCGGCGTCGTGCTCAACCGGCTGGGCAGCGAGCGTCACCGCCGGCTTTGCAGCGACGCGATCGAAGCGCTCGATCTGCCAGTGGTCGGCGCGATCCTGCGCGATCCATCGCTCAACCTGCCGGAGCGCCATCTCGGCCTCGTCCAAGCCGGCGAATATGAGAATTTGATGGTGCATCTCGACCGACTGGCCGACATGGTCGAACGCTCGCTCGACCTCGACGCCATTATGGCACTGGCGGCACCGTTTGAACCTGCGCCGGGCAACTTCAGCGACGCGCTGCCACCGCCCGGCCAGCGCATCGCACTGGCCGAGGACGCTGCCTTCACCTTTCTCTATCCGCATGTCGCGGCGCATTGGCGCAAAGCCGGGGCGGAAATCGTCCCCTTTTCGCCGCTCGCCGACGAACCGCCCAGCGACAGTTGCGATGTCTGCTGGCTGCCCGGCGGCTATCCCGAGCTTCACGCCGGCCGCCTTGCGGCGGCCGCGAATTTCCGGGCCGGCATTGAGGCGTTTTCGGCAACGCGGCCGGTGCATGGCGAGTGCGGCGGCTTCATGGTGCTCGGCGAAGCGCTGGAGGACGCATCGGCAGAGACGCACGGGATGCTCGGCCTGCTCGGCCACTCGACCAGCTTTGCCAAGCGAAAGATGAATCTCGGCTACCGCGAGGCGCGGCTGCGCGCCGATTGCCCGCTTGGAGCCCAAGGCGCGCTGATCCGCGGCCACGAATTCCACTATGCGCAGATGCGCGCGACTGGCAATGACGAGCCATTGGCCGACCTCGCTGACGGCCAGGGCAATCCGCTCGGCGCCTCCGGTTACCGCCGCGGCCATGTCAGCGGCACGTTCTTCCATGCCATTGCGAGAGGCTAGAGCATGATCCCGAACCGGAGGTCCGCGTCAGCGAAAAGTGGGAACCGGTTTTCGGAATAGATTATGCTCAAACTCAAGGACATGCCCCCTTCGCCCCGCCAAGCGCTCGATGACATCGCGCTCTGCTTCGTCTTCTTCACCCGGCTGCCGCTGCCGGTCGTCGATCTCCGGGACCGCGGCCTTGCAGCCGCGATCTGGGCAGCGCCGGTCGCCGGCCTCGCCGTCGCTCTGATTGGCGCCTTGGTTTACGCGATCGGGACCTGGCTCGGCCTTGCATCTGGCCCGGCAGCGGCACTTGCCCTTGCCGCGACCTTGCTCGCCACCGGCTGCATGCATGAAGACGGACTTTCGGATGTCGCCGACGGTTTTGGCGGCGGCAAGACACGCGAGAAAAAACTGGAGATCATGCGCGACAGCCGCATCGGCGCCTATGGCGCTTGTGCGCTCGGCCTCTCGCTGCTGATCCGCTGGAGCGTGCTTTCCGAATTCGCCAGCCCGGCGCAGGTTCTCGCCGCTCTCATTGCCGCGCATGCCGGTTCGCGCGGCCTGCTCGGCGCTTTCATGCATCTGTTGCCGCCGGCTCGCAGCGACGGTCTCTCGGTTGACGCAGGCACCGTGTCGGCCGAAACCGCCATTGCCGGTGCCGTGCTCGGCGCCGTCGCCCTGCTGACGCTAGGGTTCGGTGGCGCGGTCGCCGCGCTCATCCTGCTCGGCCTGTTGTTTGCCGCCTTCCGTATGGTGTGCCTCAGCCAGATCGGCGGCCAGACCGGCGACACGGTCGGCGCGCTGCAGCAGTTTGGCGAGATCGCAATCCTGCTCGTCGCTTCCGTTCACCTTTCCTGACTCTGTTTCGGAGACTTTGCCCCCATGCCTTTCAAATCGCTTAATGAATTGCGCGCGGCCTGCCTCGACCTGCCTGCCGGCAGCGACGCTGCGGCAAATGCCGTCGCCCGCCGCCAAAACACGCTGACTAAGCCGCAAGGCAGCCTCGGCCGGCTGGAAACCATAGCGGCTTGGCTTGCTCGCTGGCAGGGTCGCGACATGCCGCAGCTCGATCGCGTCAAAGTCTTCGTCTTTGCCGGCAACCACGGCGTCACCGCACAGGGCGTGTCGGCCTTCCCGTCAGAGGTCACCGTGCAGATGGTGGCGAATTTCGCCGGCGGCGGCGCCGCGATCAACCAGCTCGCCCGCATCGCCGGCGCCGAACTCGACGTCATTCCGCTAGACCTCGACCGTCCGACCGGCGACTTCACGCAAGAGCCGGCGATGGACGACGAGGCGTTCCTCGCCGCCGTCTCGGCCGGCTACGGCGCCGTGACGAAAGACCTCGACCTCGTCTGTTTCGGCGAGATGGGCATCGGCAACACCACGCCGGCGGCAGCCATTTCAGCCGCCCTTTTCGGCGGCGGCGCGGAAAAATGGACCGGCCGCGGCACCGGCGTCGACGATGCCGGCTTGGTGCGCAAGATCACCGCCATCGAGGCCGGCCTCAAGCGCCAAGCCGAGGCCCTCGCCGACCCGCTGAGGATCGCAGCAGCCCTTGGCGGGCGCGAACTCGCCGCCATTTTTGGCGCTACGCTGGGCGCGCGCCATCACGGCGTGCCGGTGCTGCTCGACGGCTTCGTCTGCACCGCCGCCGCCGCACCCCTGGCAAGATTGCACCCCGACGGCCTCGCCCACACGCTTGCCGCCCATGTCTCGGCCGAATCCGGCCATCGCCGCCTGCTCGAGGCACTCGGCCTGCCGCCGCTGCTCGATCTCGGCATGCGGCTCGGCGAAGGCTCCGGCGCCTGCCTCGCCGTCAACATCGTCCGCTCGGCGCTCGAATGCCACGCCCGCATGGCAAGTTTTGCTGAGGCCGGCGTGTCGGAGAAGTAAATGCTCGCAAACTCATGAGAGGCGACACGGCCCGATACAGGGGCGTGAGACGGCATTTATCGTCTCACGTTCTCACCCTGTTCCAGGGAACTTTCCACCTAAGTCTTTGAAATCTTTGGTGGGTGCGACAGGGATCGAACCTGTGACCCGCTGATTAAGAGTCAGCTGCTCTACCAACTGAGCTACGCACCCACTCGCCGGTAAAACCAGCGTCGGCGGGCATATAGCCGCCGCCATCCGCCATGTCCAGCCCTGCCGGATTCATTTCCCGACAAATCGCTGAAGTGCCGCACATCGTCAGACAAACAGCTTGCCTTCCGCCACTTTTACCGCATGGCCGCCGATGCGGGCGGCGGCGAGTTTGCCGCCTTCGACATTCAGTTCGAGGCGGATGCGCGAAGGCCGGCCCATCTCCAGCCCTTGCTCGATCCACAGTCGCGAGACTCCGTCTCGCGGGCCGTCGAAATGCATGATCGCGCCGGCGAAGGCGGCCGCCGCCGAACCGGTCGCCGGATCTTCATAGGAAGGATTGCCCGGCACCATCATGCGGACATGGAAGGCGCTGTCGTGGTTCACCGTTTCGCGGCAGTAGACATACGGGCTGGCGAAGGCCCATTCGCTCTTGCGGGGTGCCAATTCCGACCACGCCTGGTTGTCCAGCCTTATCCGGGCCGCCGCCTCAAGGTCGGCGACGGGGATGGTCACATAAGGCACGCCGGCCGACCAGAACGAGACGCGGTGGTTTTCGAAACCGACTTCGTGTGGCCCCAGCCCAAGTGCTGCGCCGATCGCCTCTGGGTCAGCGACAAGTTCCAGTGGCTCCGGCAGTTTGGCCAAGTCGAACTCGGCAAAGGTGGCGCCATCGTGCTTGCTGACGGCGCAGCGCACCGGGCCGATATTCTCCTCCAGGACGAAGATGCCGGCGGTGTCGTCATCGCCAGCCATTTCGGCAAGCGCGATCGCGGAACCGACAGTCGGATGGCCAGCGAACGGCATCTCATAGTCGGGCGTGAAGATGCGGATGCGGGCGCGGTGCTTGGGATTGTCAGGCGCCAGCACGAAAACGGTTTCCGACAGGTTGAACTCGCGTGCGGTGGCCTGCATCGCGGCCGTGTCCAGCCCCTTGCTGTCAAGCACGACGGCCAGCGGATTGCCGGCCAGCCGCTCGGTGGTGAACACGTCGTAAAGTAAGTAATTCCGGGTCAGCATTGTAGAAAGCCTTCTGCCTCAATCCCAACATGGGCGAAATTTAATTTGATATTTGAACCATTAGGCCTGATCTGTGCACTGATGGGATCATCACTGTTTATAGGGGTCCGGCGTGGACCAGATTGTCAATCTGCCAAAGACGGAATCCACTTCCGACATAGAGACGGCACTCGGACTTGACCACCTGGGCCTGAAGAAGAAGCGCCGTCGCGGCTGGCTTTATGGCCTGCTTGTGCTGGTCGTCATCGCCGCAAGCCTCGCCGGCTACCAGTGGTATGCCGGGTCTCCAACCAAGATCGACTATACCACGGTGCCGGCCGCTGTCGCCGACCTCACCGTCGAGGTATCGGCCACCGGCACGCTGCAGCCGCTCACCCAAGTCGACATTTCGAGCGAACTGTCCGGCGTCGTCCGCTCGGTCGCGGTCAACGAGAACCAGCAGGTGAAGAAGGGCGATGTGCTGGCGGCGCTCGACACCGCCAAGCTGGAGGTGCAGATCGAGCGCGCCGAGGCTTCCGCCAAGGCGGCGGCCGCCAATGTCGAGACCGCCACCGTAACCCTCACCGAAAACGAAAAGGCGCTTCTGCGCGCGGCGGCGCTCACCAAACGCGGCATGGCGACGGACCAGTCGCTTGAAGCGGCGACAGCGACGCGCGACCGCTCCAAGGCAGCACTCGACAGCGCCAAAGCCAATCTTGCCATCGCCAATGCCGATCTCAAGGCGCAGCAGACGGACTTCGCCAAGAGCACCATCTATGCGCCCATCGACGGCATCGTTCTGACGCGCTCGGTCGATCCCGGCCAGACGGTTGCCTCCTCGCTGCAGGCGCCGGTGCTGTTCGTCATCGCCGCCGACCTCAGGAACATGGAGTTGAAGGCAGCGGTCGACGAGGCCGACATCGGCGCGGTCAAGCCCGGCCTGCATGCGCGCTTCACCGTCGACGCCTTTCCGGAACGGCCGTTCGATGCCGAGATCCGCGACATCTCCTACGCTTCGGTCACCACCGACGGCGTCGTCACCTATGACGCGCGGTTCGAGGTCGACAACAACGAGCTTCTGTTACGGCCTGGGATGACTGCCACCGTTTCGGTCGTCACCAGGCAGGCCAAGGGCGTGCTCACCGTGCCGGCCATCGCTTTTCGCTATCGGCCGGCGCAAACAGCCGCCCGCGCGTGGAGCCTGAGCGACCTGTTCACGGGCCGTATGGGCCGTCCAGGCGGCAACCGCCAGCGCCAAGCGACGGCGCAGCCCACCGATGGCTCGCGCACGCTCTACGTGCTGGAGAATGGCCGGCCCCGGCCGGTCAACGTCAAGATCGGCTCCACCGATGGCGAACTGACCGAGATCACCTCCGGTCTCGCAGAAGGTGCGCAAGTCATCACCACAGCGCAGCAGCGGAGCTGAAATCATGTCAGGCTCGCTGCTCATCACCTTCGACAAGGTCTGGAAAAGCTACGGCCAGGGCGAAGCCACGGTCCATGCGCTGGCTGGCGTCGACCTTGCTATCCGCCGCGGCGAATTCGTCGCCATCATGGGCCCGTCCGGTTCGGGCAAGTCGACGGCGATGAACATCATCGGCTGCCTCGACACGCCGACGGCCGGAACCTACAGCTTCATGGGCATCGACGCCGGTCGTCTCGACCGCAACCGCCGCGCCATGCTGCGCAATCTCTATGTCGGCTTCGTCTTCCAGGGCTACAATCTCCTGCCGCGCACCACCGCGGTGGAAAATGTCGAACTGCCGCTGATCTATCGCGGCGTCGCCGCCCGCGAGCGTCATCACCTCGCCATGAAAGCCCTGGCCGAGGTCGGCCTTGTCGGCCGCGAGCACCACACGCCGGCCGAGCTCTCCGGCGGCCAGCAGCAGCGCGTGGCGATCGCGCGCGCCATCGTCACCAGGCCAACCCTGCTCGTCGCCGATGAGCCGACCGGCAATCTCGATACCGCCCGCACGCACGAGATCATGGAACTCCTGACGCGGCTGAACACCGAGCTTGGCCTCACCATCGCCATGGTCACCCACGAGGCCGACGTCGCCGCCTATGCCGAGCGCATAATCCGCTTCCTCGACGGCCATGTCGCATCCGACACTGTGAATCTCGAGGTGGTGTGACCGTGATCTGGGAAACCGTCCGCCTCTCGCTGCTTTCGGTCCGCCGCAACGTGCTGCGCTCGTTTCTGACGCTGCTCGGCATCGTCATCGGCGTCGCCGCCGTCATCGCCATGCTCACCATCGGCTCGGGCACCACCGAAAAGGTAAAGGCCGACATTTCCAAGCTCGGCAGCAATTTGCTCGTTGTCCGTCCCGGCCGCCCAGCCGGACCCGGCGGACCGGGAGGGCTCGACCAGGCCACACGTCCGCTCGGCAGCAAGGAACTTGCCGCGCTTGTCGCACACCTGAGCGGCGCCCGCGCCATCTCGCCCGCATCGCAAAAGCAGGTCCGCGTCATCTTCGGCACCGAAAGCCTGACGTCGGGTGTCACCGGCACCGACAGCGCCTATCTCGATGCGCGCGACTGGAAGCTAGTTTCGGGCCGCCCGTTCAGCGATTCGGAAATCCGCTCGGGTACCGGCGTCTGCCTGATCGGCGAAACCGTACGCCAGCAGTTCTTCGGCGCCGGCGACCCCGAAGGCGAGATCATCCGCGTCAACCGCACCTCGTGCAAGATCATCGGCTTGCTCGAGCCGAAGGGTTATACCGGCTTCGGCCAGGACCAGGACAATGTCGTGCTGATGCCGCTCGCCGCCTATCAGCGCCGCATTGCAGGCAACCGCGACATCGACTCGATCTACGTCGCCGCCGACGACCGGACGCCGACCACCGAGCTGCTGCCGCGAGTCGAGGACATCTTGCGCGACACGCGCCGCATCACGCCGGACCGCGAGGACGATTTCTCGATACGCGACATGACCCAGATCGCCGACGCCATGGCCAGCGCCACCACGACGATGACGGGCATGCTGGGTGGGGTCGCCGGCGTCAGCCTGTTGGTCGGCGGCATCGGCATCATGAATATCATGCTGGTGTCGGTCACCGAACGCACCCGCGAGATCGGCATCCGGCTGGCCATCGGCGCGCATGAAAAGCATATCCTCATCCAGTTCCTGGTCGAGGCTACCGTGCTGTCGCTGCTCGGCGGCATTATCGGCATCCTGATCGGCCTGGCGCTGGCCGGCCTCGCCTCTCTGACGCTGGCCATCCCGTTCGCGCCAAGCCCGGCGGTGATCCTGCTCGCCGTCGGCTTCTCGGCGCTGATCGGCATGGTGTTCGGCTTCTTCCCGGCGCTGCGCGGCGCGCGGCTCGATCCGATCGACGCGCTCAGGCATGAATAGAGGGCGTCACGCGACGTTTCGGCTGTTTAAGCTTTTTTGGTGGTCTTTCGCCTCTTCCCTGTCGCCGCTCAATCTGCGGTGCTAGTATAATCGCCAGGGCTAATATGACCTCAGGGGGGTAGGAAGTATGAGCAAGAAAGAGCGCCTGATTCTGGCGGTAGTGATCGTTGAGGCCGCCTTGGCAGGCCTCTGGTGGTATCTGGCCAGTTACGGCATGGACAATCCTGATCGCGTCACCGCTGATTTCCAGCAGGTTGTCGGTCAGACGATGGGAACGGCGATGGGTGCGCTGCTGGGTGTCGGCGTCGTGCTGTTTTTCGTCGCTGCCCGCAACGACCGCAAAACCATCGAAAACAAAATGCGTCGTTAGAGCGACGTGCGTCCACTTGGACGCACAAAGTACGCTCTAGCACTTTGAATCTTTGCATCGTGCTTTTCGAAAATCGATTCCGATTTTCGGGCCGATGCGTCAGTCCTGGCCGGCAAAATGCCACTCGATCAGTGGCTTCATGTGCGGCATCAGCCCGCCCGGCAGCTCGTCGGCACTGCGGATGATGACGGGCCCGTCGATTTCCGGCTCTGCCTCGGTGGCGACAAAGGCACTGATGCGCTGCGCGACCTCGTCGGCGGATGCCGTCTCGCGATAGCGGCGAAAGATCACCGTGCCGGTTGCCGTCGACAGGGCATAGTAGCGCCTGCCGCGTGTCGCGCCGGCAAGGTCGAGGCCGGTTTCTTCCCGCACCTCGCGGATCATGTTGAAGTCGACATCGACAAGGCCATCGCGGAAATCGGTCGGCTCGAACGAGCCGGCGGCGAAGTAGACGCGGCCAGCATTGACCGTGTGCGACGCCATGCGGATCGCCACCAGCGCATTGTCGCCGGCGACCAGCATGGCATGGGCATAGGCGTGCTCGGCCCCAGCCACATGGCGATTGCCGCGCCAAAGCATGAAGGTCGAGTAGCGCACCGCATGGCAGCGGCCGACGAGGCTGTTGTCGCGATAACTAAGCGCCGAAAGCAGCACCACGGTGCCGTCGAACAGCGCCGGGTTGGCCAGGGTCTCACGCCGCCAATTCTCGGCAATCGCTTGCGCGTTATCGCGTTCGAACGGATGCGGGCCGGGGTCGAGCCTGACGTCGACGGCGTCGACCGGCAGGATGATGTTGCGCGGCAGGTCGAAGCTCAACGAAAACGATCCTCAGGCCATTTCCAGGGTGATCGCCACCGGGCAGTGGTCCGACGCTTTCGGCCGGTCCCAGCCGGCACGCGGAAAGCGGTCCACCTCCTGGCCCGCCGGAAAGATCGTGCGCCAGGGCTGGCCGTTGCGGATGATGTCGGGAACGGCGGTCGCGTTCCTGGCCGCCAGTGCCTTCGACAACAGGATGTAGTCTAGCTGGCACAGATGCCGCTCTTGCGGTCCGCGCGTATGGTATAAGGTCCAACGGTCCATCTCTGGGCGCCGCTCGACCGCATTCTCGCAAAAGCTGCCGGCGGTGAGCACGTTGAGGCAGGACTGGCTCTCATCGATCACCTCGAAGCGGTAGCCGTCAAAGGCGTCGCCGGAGATCTTCACGCGCTGCCGATAATCGTTCATGTCGCCGCAGATCGCCCAGCTTTTGTCGGCGGCATGATCCCCACCGAAACGCTCCTCGATGATCCGGCGCACCGCTTGCGCCTCGGCGATGCGCAGCGGCATTGTCGCCTGGCGCCCGTCGAGACCGTTGCGGGGCGAGCCCATCGACTTGAAATGCACCAGATAGAGCGTCAGCGGCACGCCGCCGACAGTCAGGTCGATTTCCAGGCAGTCGCGCCGGAAGATGCGCTGGTTGGCCTGGTGCCCAAGTGCCGCCAGTTCCGGCGTGTGCAGGCCGAACTGCTCGAACGTGACATAGGCGTGGCTTGTCATGCGCACGAATTCGATCGGGTGGCCCTGTGCGGTCTCGTTGCGCATCATCACGGCGACGTCGATGCCGCGCGAATCATTGCCGGCGGTGGTGTATTTCTGGCGGTAGCCATGCCCAACCATCTTGAACAGATAGCCATATTCGAAAGCCTTCAGCGCCTCGATATTGTCGACCTCCTGCATGCAGATGATGTCGGCGCGGGTGGCTGCGATGGCCAGTGCCGTCAGCTGGCGCGTGTCGTCGGATAGCGCGATCGCCCGCGCCTGTTCCAGCATTTTGTATTCGGCCTCGCTCTGGATATCGAAAAGCGCCAGCGTGCGATCTTCGTTGAGCTGGTTGCGGTATCCGGAAAAATCGAACCTGTTCATCAGGTTTTCGACATTGAAGGTGGCGAGGCGCAGGGACATGGCGGTGACCTTTGCCCACAAGCGCAGCCGAAAACAAGGGGGCTGGGCGATGCCCAATCATGGTTAATGGAACCTTTCCGTTCATCTTCCGTTCAGACGCAAAGGTCCATGATTAGGGTTACTCTGAGCATGGGGCCTGAATCTTCGGAGAGTGAAATGAAACCGCTCTTTTTGACTACCATTCGATCGGGCATGTTGGCCTTGGGTCTTGTTTCCGGCCTCTCGGCGCCTTCCATGGCCGGGCCCATTCAGCCTGACGTCCCGCTCCCAACTGCTGCCGCGGCACGCGAAATCGTGCCGGTGCGCGATGGCTGGGCTGGCGGCAATAATAATGTCTGGATGCGTGGCCGTAATTTCTCAGGAGCCCGGAGCTGGAACCGTGGTAATTGGAACCGTGGCAACTGGAACGGTGGGCGGCACTGGCGCCGCAACTGGAACGGTGGGCGGCACTGGCGCCATAATGGTGGCCGGTACTACGGTGGCGGCCATTACGGCCGGTACTACGGTGGCGGCTATTACGGCCATTACTACGACGACGACGACGACGACGACGCCGCCGCCGCGATTCTCGGTTTGGGCCTTGGGTTCGGCCTTGGCAGCCTGTACCAGGGCTACTACAACCAGGGCTACTACAACCAGGGCTACTACAACCGGGGCTACTACAACAACGGTTACTATTCGAGCGCCCATGTCCGCTGGTGCTACAATCGTTACCGGTCGTATCGCACCTGGGACAACACGTTCCAACCCTATAACGGCCCGCGCCGGCAATGCTGGTCGCCCTATCGCTGATCGACTGATGCATTCCAGACGGCGCCGCCCCTCGCGGCGCCGTTTCCGACTGGCTCAGCCTTCTTCTGAACTGTTCTTTGTCCGGCCAGGGCACCGCGAAATCGTTTCGCCGCCGACGATAACGCTATGTTTATCCGGCAGGGCTAGTTATCTTGCCGATCGCACCACATGAAATGCGACGATCGCCGGGGATTGGCGCGCGATGGCTGAAGACGAACACCGGGACAAACGCAGGCAGCGCGTCTTCAAGGGCGCGACGATCCTGACCGGCATGACCAGGTCCGAGGTCACGTGCACGGTGCGCAACATGCATGACGGCGGCGCCGAACTGAAGGTCTCGATCGATGCTCGCGTGCCCGACGAATTCCTGCTCTATGTGCCGACCGACGGCATCGCCTACAAGGCAGTGGTCCGCTGGCGCCGCGAGGACCGCATCGGCATCATGTTCACCGGCACCGAGCCAAAGCCCCACTGGCACTACGGCTAAATCCCCCGAACCGCGTCCTCTGAGCAGTCGACGAAGTTAGGAGAGAAAATCTCCTAGAATACCCCGACGAGCAGTGCGGCCCCGGCAAGGAAGACAGAGGCGGAGACCCACAGGACCCAAAGTCCCCGCACCCTGCAGTCGAGAACGGCCGCAGCGGGATTGGCGGGATCGTAGTGGACCTCGACCTTGTCGCCCTGGAGGTAGCGCTGCGATTGACCGCTGACGAGGCCTGGCAGCGAGGCCGTCAGGTTCGAGCCGAAAGCGACGCGGTCGGAGGCATAGCGCTGGCCGGCGACGCTATAGCTATAGACGACGCGGGATTTGAAGACCGTTCGCCAAGGCCGGTACCCACCGTCCTTCAACCTGTCGCGGATCTGGAATTTCTGCAGGCCCGATGCGTCGATGCGTCCCGTGGTGACAGGCCATCTGGCCGCCTGTTCCGCTAGCGACTTCTGGGCAAAGCGCATGCGCAAGGTAAATAGCCCCATCACAAGCAGCAGGGCCCCCGCGCCGAGGTTCTGCGGCTTGGGCAAATGCGGCCTGATCGCCTCCAGGACGCCGCCGACGGAGAAGACCAACACCATGGCGCCAATCACCAGCCCCGCCGAAAGCTGGATCATAAACTTGAGGGCGCCGTCGGGCATGGTGCGCTCGATCACGGCCTCGGCCGGATCGGACGGGTCGTAGAAAACGGTTACGTCGGCTCCCTTGGGAAACCGCGCAAGGGTTTCGGGAACGGCGAAGTTTCCGACATTCTCCTGCACGCTATAGCGCGAACTGCGGAACGTTTTCCCGCCCACCTTGTACTCGAAGGTGATCGCCGGGAAGCTTCGAGTCTCGGTTGAACCTCTGCGTCCCGAGCCGGATCCCGAACTGGTCACTTCGCGAGCCTCCACTCGTGACGAGAGGATCTTTCCAGGAGTCGGAAACCAGCGGCTGACCGCCCTCACCTCTCTGCACTTCAACAGTGTGACAACGGTCAGCATGCCGGCGACCACGCAGGCGAACCCGACCAACAGAAGTTTGAGTTCCAAATCTGCCCCCTCGGCAACGCATGCCTGCGCATGCATACCACGGCAGCGAGCATACCGCGTCTTTTCAAATACCGGCGAGATCACCAGCCATTGATGTGAAAAAAGCCGGCGGAACGCTCCGCCGGCTTTTCTGAGCATTGATAAAATCGTGAATTAATTCTTGGCCTTGTCGACCAGCCTGTTCTTCGAAATCTCCCGCGCGCCCACAGGGCGAAGCCCGAGGACGCGCAAGGAAACGAACGTGGATTTCGATCAGTTCTTGGCCTTGTCTACCAGCTTGTTCTTAGAAATCCACGGCATCATCGCGCGCAGCTTGGCGCCGACTTCCTCGATCTGGTGGCTGTCGTTGTTGCGGCGGATGCCCTTGAAGCGCGACATGCCGGCGCGGTATTCCTGCATCCATTCCGAGGTGAACTTTCCGGTCTGGATGTCCTTCAGCACGCGCTTCATCTCGGCCTTGGTGTCGGCGGTGATGATGCGCGGGCCCGAAACATATTCGCCCCATTCGGCGGTGTTCGAGATCGAGTAGTTCATGTTGGCGATGCCGCCCTCATAGATCAGGTCGACGATCAGCTTGACCTCGTGCAGGCACTCGAAATAGGCCATTTCCGGCGCGTAGCCGGCTTCCACCAGCGTCTCGAAACCGGCGCGGATCAGTTCGACCAGACCGCCGCACAGCACAACCTGCTCGCCAAATAGGTCGGTTTCGCATTCCTCGCGGAAATTGGTCTCGATGATGCCCGAACGGCCGCCGCCGACACCGCAAGCGTAGGACAGAGCGAGATCGAGCGCATTGCCCGAAGCGTCCTGGTTGACCGCGACCAGGCACGGCACGCCGCCGCCCTTCTGGTATTCGCCGCGCACCGTGTGGCCCGGCCCCTTCGGCGCAATCATGACGACGTCGACCGAGGCCTTCGGCTCGATCAGGCCAAAGTGCACGTTGAGGCCGTGGGCGAAGGCGATCGCCGCGCCGTCGCGGATGTTCGGCGCGATCTCGGATTTGTAGATGTCGGCCTGCAACTCGTCTGGCGTCGCCATCATCATCAGGTCGGCCCATTTGGCAGCCTCCGCCACGCTCATCACCTTGAGCCCGTCGGCCTCGACTTTTTGGGCGGTCGCCGATCCGGCCTTGAGGCCGATGGCGATATCCTTAACGCCGGAATCCTTGAGATTGAGCGCATGCGCCCTGCCTTGGCTGCCATAGCCGATGATGGCGACCTTCTTGCCCTTGATCAGATTGAGATCGGCGTCGCGATCGTAATAGACACGCATTTTTCTTCCTTCCCGTTTTTGAATTCAGAGCATGATGCCGAAAAGTGTGAAGCGGTTTTCGGACGACATCATGCTCTATCTCTTTGATTTAGAGCCGGATTCAGATTTCAGGTCGACTTGACCTGAAATCATCCGGCTCTAGGGGGCCTTGCGGCCCGGTTTTTGCTCCATAAAGAGCGAGAAACTGCTGCGTCGCCCGGACGGCATCGCCGCCGATCGCCGCATCAGTCATTTCCAGCCGGTCGCCGAGCAGAAGGCGAATCTGCACGTCACGGGCGACCAGCCCGAAAAAGGTGCGGAATGCCGCTTCGGCATCGGAGAACTCGAGAAGCCCGGCCTGCCGGCCGGCCTCCAGCACCGGCTTCAGGCGCCTGGCCAGCGCGAAGCGGCCGTTCTCCAGCACGATGGCGCCAAGATCGTCGTTCCCCGAGCCAGCACGGCCAATGGCGACGCGGTTCAGCGCGATCGAGGTGTCGCTCGAAATCACCTTGAGCCAGTCCGAAGCGAAGCGTGCGAGGCTCACCGTCAGCGAAGCAAGGGTAAGCCCCTTGCCGTCGACCGGCGGCACGCGCACCTTCGAGGCCTGCCATTGCACCGTTGCCGTCAACAGCCCGTCGCGATCGCCGAACCATTTGTAGAGCGTTTCCTTGGAACAGCTCGCCCGCCGCGCCACGGCGGTCATGGTCAACTGATCGCCCTCCTCGACCAGCAGGCGAAGTGCGGCATCGAGCACGGCTTTCTGCCGCTCCGTCAGCGCTTCGCCGTTGTCGATGTCGACGGTTGCCTGCAACAAGCTGTTTTCCTGCTCGATAACGGCGGCAGCCAGGGCCGTACCGTACGTTACGGTTCGGCATGTCTATGATGTATTGTCGGACCCGGTGCAAGCCCTATCTCCGCTTTTTGACGTCGATAGCCGTCATCGCATGTGTTCTTGGTGTCGTTGCCTGGTGGCAGACCGGTAGTCTCGCCTATCTCATCGGGGCGGTGTTGATCATCCTGCCCTGGCCATGGACGCTGATCGCAATGATGCCGACAAACCGATTGCTGGAGGCGATGGACGCGGCCGGCACCAATCCGCAGGCCCGGGCGTTGATCGTCAAATGGGGCAATCTGCACCTGGTTCGCGTCATGCTTGGCGTGCTGGCGGCACTGGCGTTCCTCCGGGGAAGTGCCTGACGTCGCCGCAACCGATCTTCAGCGCCAATGGGCCACATCACTCCAGCATGGCCGGATGACGCAGCCGCCCAAGCAGAGCCGACAAGGTTTCCAGGTCTTCATTGGAAAGCTTGGCACCGACCAGTTCCGCGATCGATTGTCCGTAGACGGCCCACATGTGGCGGCGCGTCTCACGCCCTTTCTCAGTAATGCGGATGGTCTGTCCTCGCCCGTCATCGGCAACCCTGAGCTTCTCGACCAGCCCGTCCGCTTCGAGCCGCGCCAGCAGCCGGGAGATGTTGTATTGCGCAAACAGGGTGCGCTCGATCAGCTGGAATGGCCGCAAGCCGCCCTCGCCGGCTTCGGCAAGCTCATGCAGCACATCGTACCAGGCAAGCGGCGGTAAGCCAGCGTCCTTCAGCGCGTCTTCGGCTCTTTCCACCAGCTGACGCGAAACGCGCATCAGGCGCGCCCAGGCCTTGATGGCCGCCGGCGAAGGGTTGGTCTGCTCCGTCATGGTTGCAGCATAGGCGATAGATGCAATTGCATCAAGCTTGACGATCGATGCAAATGCATCTATATAAATGCAATTGCATTGATATCGGAGTACTGCCATGAAACATGAAATCTGCAAGGTCGCCGACATCCCGGAGACGGGCAGCCTGATCGCTCCATTCTTCGGCCGCGAAGTCCATGTCTACCGCAGCGGCGAGCGTATCCGCGCCGCCGCCAATGTCTGCCTGCATTTCGGTGGGCCGCTCGACTGCAAGGACGGCAAGCTGGTCTGCCAGTGGCATGGCGCCTCGTTCGACATGGCGAGCGGGGATCGGGTCGAAGGCCCGGCGTCCAAAGGCTCCCGTCTCATGTTCCTCTCCACCCGCGTCGAGGACGGCGCGTTGAACTATGTCTGGGGAGAATGAAATGACCGACAAGCTCGCTCTCGTCAGCCATCCCCTATGTCCCTATGTGCAGCGCGCGGCGATTTCGCTCGCCGAAAAGGACGTGCCGTTCGAACGCCTCACCATCGATCTCGCCAACAAGCCGGCCTGGTTCAAGGCGATATCGCCGCTCGGCAAGGTACCGCTGCTGCGCGTGCAGCAGAATGGCGAGGAAACCGCGATCTTCGAATCGGCGGTCATCCTCGAATTCCTTGAGGAAACGCTGGCCAACCCACTCCACCCTGCCGACCCGCTGGCCCGCGCACGGCATCGCGCCTGGATCGAGTTCGGCTCGGCCATCCTCAACGCAATCGGTCGACTCTATTCCGCACCGACCGAGGTCGCCTTCCTTGCCGAAAGCGAAGGTCTGTCGGCAATGTTCGATCGTCTCGAAATAGAACTGACGGCTGGCCGAGCTGGGCCATGGTTTGCCGGCGAGCGCTTTTCACTGGTCGATGCTGTCTATGGACCAATCTTCCGCTATTTCGACGCCTTCGATCGGATCGGCGAGTTCGGCATCCTGAGCGGAAAGCCGCGTGTCGAGGCCTGGCGGAAGGGATTGCACGAACGCAAGTCGGTGAAGAACGCTGTCGCCCCGGATTACCCACAGCGCCTTCATGCATTCCTGCAAGCGAAGGGTTCACATCTTTCGAACCTCACCCGCTGCTACGAGGCGGCCACCGCCCTTCCTTGATACCGATCCGCCTGAACGGATCGACCGCGGTTCCAGCCACCATCGATCCTTCAGCGGTATCGCCAATCAAGCCGTCGCGCTTGGCGTTGCCACTCCAGCACTGATGGTTAGGTCTCGGTAGCGTCGAATGCGTTCCGCGCGTCGCGCACAGCGCCATGATTGAGCTCGGCCCACTGGAGCAGCTGGTGCAGGGGTCCGAACATCGAGCGTCCGAGATCGGTCAGACTGTATTCGACGCTCGGCGGCTTGGTCGGGAACACCTCGCGATGGACGTAGCCGTCGCGCTGCAAATCGCGCAGCGTCTGGGTGAGCATGCGCTGTGAAATGTCGGGTACCAGCCGCCGCAATTCGCCGAACCGGTACGGCTTTTCTGCGAGCGCCATCATCAGCAGCGAACTCCATTTGTTGCTGATGCCTTGGATCACATCGCGGACCGGACAGTCCGCAATGTTGGCCCCGCCGCTGCCCGCTTTATAAATCTCGAGTTTCGATCTCAGACTAGCGATTTTGCTGTCCATCGCTGGTTCCCTGCGCCTGCCTACCTCCCGCAAAACTGCCTTCTTTACGAGGATAGATCAATTCCTATTTTAGTGCTGGTCTCTTTTTGAGACTTATATAAGCACCCGCCGCCCCGGCGCAACGACAGGACTTCCCATGACCGAAACCCTTCTCGTCACCGGCGCCTCCGGCCAGCTCGGCCGCGGCGTCATCCATCATCTGCTGGACACGCTCAAGGTTCCGCCCGCACGCATCATCGCCGCCACCCGTAATCCGGAAAACCTCGCCGACCTGGCGACGCGCGGCGTTGCCATCAGGCAAGCCGATTTCGATGACACGGTGTCGCTCGTCGAGGCATTCAAGGGCGCCGGCAGGGTCCTGATCATCTCGACCGGCGAGATCGACCTTGGGGGCAAGCGCCTCAAGCAGCACGAGAATGCAGTCGCAGCTGCCAAAAAGGCCGGCGTTTCACATCTGCTCTACACCTCGATGCCCAATCCGGAGCCGGGATCGCCGGTGCTGTTTGCGGGCGATCACTACGGTACCGAGCAGGCTATCAAGGCGAGCGCCATCCCCTACACGATTTTCCGCAACGGCTGGTATCAGGAGAACCTGTTCATGTCGCTGCCGCACGCCATTGCCTCGGGGCAGTGGTACACATCGGCGGCCGACGGCCGCATCGCCCATGGCGCTCGTGACGACATGGCCGCGGCGATCGCCGCCGGCCTTGCCTCGGGCGCTACTGAAAGCACCACATACACGCTGACGGGTCCGCAGGCCTACACTGTCGCCGAGATCGCGACCCTGGTGACCGACGTCACCGGCAAGCCCATCGAGGTCGTTCAGCTTTCGGATGAGGCGTTGACCGAGGGCCTGAAGGCTGCCGGCGTTCCCGAAGGTTTTGCCCCCGTCGTCACTTCCTTCGACACCAACACGCGCTCCGGGCGGATCGCCATGGTGACCGACGCGATCGAGACACTTTCAGGCAAAAAGCCGAAATCGTTGAGGCATTTCCTCGAGGCGAACAAGTCAGCTCTGGCCGGCTGAACGCCGCGAAGGTTCCGACAACGGCCGTGCCCTTCGACAGGGCACGGCCTTTTTCTAGATTGCTACCTGCGTCCCGATCTCGACCACACGTCCGGTCGGAATCTGGAAATACTCGGTCGCATCCGCTGCCGTGCGCGCCAACCCGATGAACAGCTTGTCCTGCCACACCGGCATGCCGGAATTGGGTGACGCCTTGAGCGAGCGCCGCGACAGGAAGAAGGAGGTCGTCATGATGTCGAACTTCCAGCCCTGCTTGCGGCAGATCGCCAGCGCGCGCGGGATGTTTGGCTGTTCCATGTAGCCGAAGGTCAGCGTCACCCGCATGAACAGCTCGTTGATCGTTTCCATCTTGACCCGCTCGCTATCGGGCACCATGGGCTGCTGCGCCGTCACCACCGAGAGGATGACGTTCTGTTCGTGCAGCACCTTATAATGCTTCAGGCTGTGCATCAGCGCGGTCGGCGCACTGGCGGGATCGCTGGTCAGAAACACGGCCGTACCGGACACCAGCTGCGGCTTCTTCTTCAACAAATTGCCGGCAAGGAAATCGAGCGGGATCTCATTCCTGCGGGTCTTGTCGAACAGATACCTGGTGCCTCTTATCCAAGTCCACATGGTCATCACGATCACTGCGGCAATGGCAAGCGAGGCCCAGCCGCCTTCGAATACCTTGACGATGTTGGCTGCAAAGAAGCCGGTATCGATGAAGACGAACACCGCCATCAAGGCGATCGCGACGGCGAGCGGCCATTTCCAGATGCGCGTCATGACGACAAAAAGCAGTATGTTCGTCACCAGCATGTTGCCGGTCACCGAAATACCGTAAGCCGAGGCCAGTCTACTGGATTCGCCGAAGCCGACCACCAGCAGCATCACCACCAGCGCCAGCAGCAGGTTGACGCGCGGCAGGTAGATTTGGCCCGACTGTTTTTCCGACGTATGCAGGATCACGAAACGCGGCAGCATGTTGAGCTGTACTGCTTGCCTGGTCAGCGAGAAGGCGCCGGAGATCACCGCCTGGCTGGCGATCACGGTCGCCGCCGTCGCCAGCACCACCATCGGGATAAGCATCCAGCCTTCGTTCATCTCGAAGAAGGGATGACCGACGACACCGCCATTCGCCAGCACGAAGGCGCCTTGCCCGACATAGTTGAGCAACAGGCAAGGAAACACTACCGCCAGCCAGGCAAGCACGATCGGGTTGCGCCCGAAATGGCCGAGATCGGCGTAGAGCGCCTCGGCGCCGGTGACGGCGAGAAAGACCGCACCAACCGTGACGAAGGCAACTTCGGGCGAGTTGACCAGGAATGACACGATATAATGCGGGCTGATTGCCAGCAGGATTTCCGGGTCATCCATGATGTGGTTGAGGCCGGAAAGACCGATGGCCAGGAACCACAGCGCGGTAACGGGCCCGAACACCAATCCCACGCCGCCGGTTCCGAACCGCTGGACCGCAAACAGGATCGCCAGAATGACCAGTGTCAGCGGCACGACATAGGGCTGGAAGGTAGGGGTGACAACGTTCATGCCCTCGACCGCCGATAGCACTGAAATTGCCGGGGTGATGACTGCGTCGCCGAAAAATAGAGCCGCGCCGACGATGCCGATGCCGAGGATCGCCGCCGAGTGTGCCGGAAAGCTGCCGCGTGCCAACGCCATCAGAGACAGCGTGCCGCCCTCGCCCCGGTTGTCGGCGCGCAGCACGAACATGATGTATTTGACGGTGACGGTTATCATCAGCGACCAGATGATCAGCGAAAGCACGCCAAGGATATGGCCGCGGTCGGCAACGTTGCCGCCAGCCGAAGCGCGCAACGCCTCGCGAAACGCATAGATCGGGCTGGTGCCGATATCGCCATAGACCACGCCGAGCGCACCCAGCATCAGAACCTTGGTGCTGTGCTGTTCAACCTCAGGATGGCTTGATTGTTCGACTGGTTCTGCCTCACTACCACTGTTGGTAAGGGCCATGGACGACACTCCGATAAGCGGGCGGTGCTCTACGCTTGCTGCGATGCAATATCAAGTGCCCCAACGTGATGGCTGCCATGTCCGCAAAGCGAGGCTTCCATCCCTACCACCCACAGGCCTTCAGAAATCTTTTGCACGTACCGGCCATGCCATACTCCAACGCATCGGCTGTCAACCCATGTCCGATCGACACTTCGGCCAAAGCCGGGATGCGCTTTGCCAATGCCGGCAGGTTGGTCACCACCAGATCATGGCCGGCATTGACCTGAAGCCCGGCGGCAAGCGCGGCATCCGCGGTTTTTCCCAATCTTTCCAGCTCTTTCGCCGCTTTTGCAGAATCGGAATGATAGCTGCCATATGGACCCGTATAGAGCTCGATCCGGTCGGCGCCGGTGTCGCGCGCGGCCTTCATGCCTGCCGGATCCGGGTCGGAAAACAGCGACACGCGAAAGCCTCCCTTTTTCAGGCGCTTGACGATCGGTGTCAGGAACGCCGCCTCGGCGGCGAAGTTCCAGCCATGGTCGGAGGTTGCCTGGGCAGGGTCGTCGGGCACCAGCGTCACCTGCTCCGGCTGGTGCTTTTCCACAAGCGCCAGGAAATCCTTGCTGGGATAACCCTCGATGTTGAACTCTGCCTCGGGGAATTCATCGTCGATCAGCGCCCTGATCTCCGGCAGGTCGGAATGCCTGGTGTGCCGTTCGTCGGGCCGCGGATGCACTGTCAGCCCATGCGCGCCCGCGGCAAGTGCGATGCGTCCGAGCCCGGTGACGCTTGGCCACGGCAGGTCGCGCCGGTTGCGCAGCATGGCGATGGCATTGAGATTGACGGAGAGTTTTGCAGGCATGGCTTCTCGGGTCCGGATGTATTTGCGGCCATCTATACCGCCTTTGGCGGGAACAGACAGGGGGTTTCCGGTGTTCCAGAGGGACGTATAATATCCAGCAAGAGGAAGACCCGTGAATTATCTTGAAGCCGTGCCGGCGGTTCGCCGCATCGACACCGACCGCGACGACCTGTTCGCCATCGACGTCGTCGGCCATGTCACGGCGGCCGATGCGGAAAACCTGTTCGGTTTGCTGGAGGCGGCTTACGCGCTGCACCCGAAAATCGACGTGCTGGTGCGCCTGATCGACCATGATGGCGTCGATTGGGTCGATGTGTCGGACGAAACGCTTGAACAGGGCACGGCCCATGCCGTGGAGCATGTCGGCCGCTGCGCTGCGGTCGGCGAGCCGAACTGGGTACCGGACGCGCAGGCTTTGCTGCCTGCTTCCCTGCCCGTCGAGCTCAGGCATTTCGGGGCAGAGGACGAAGCATCCGCCTGGGAATGGCTCGGCGCCAGACCGCTTGCGCCACGCTGACGCAGTCACAGTCCTGGCTCGATCCGCCTATCTGACAATCGTCAGCCGTTCGGCCGCGCGCGTGATTGCGGTGTAGAGCCAGCGCTGGCGGGTTTCCTTGAATGCCCAGCTTTCGTCGAAAAGCACGATCTCGTTCCACTGCGAGCCTTGCGCCTTGTGCACCGTCAGCGCGTAGCCATAGTCGAAATTGTCGAAGCGCTTTTTCTGCTGCCAGGGAATATCGGCGTCAGGGTCCTCGAACGCCGCTTTGAGCAGCTTGATCTTGGCAACGCCGCGGTCCGGATCGTCCTCCTCCGGTGAGACCAGTAAATTGATGCCGGGTTTCACCGTCTCGCGCGACGAGGTCATCACCTTCCACAGCGAGCCGTTGAGCAATCCCTTGGCCGGGTCGTTACGCAGGCAGACGAGCTTGTCGCCGGCCTGAGGGTAGTCGGCATTGAACCCTTTCAGCTCGCGCAGCCGCTGATTATAGCGACGCCGCGTCCTGTTGGTGCCGACCAGCACCTGGTCCGCCTTCAGCACCAGTTCCTGGGTGACGTCTTCCTTGCCGATCACCTGCGCCGTGCCATAATCGCCGCGCATGAATTCGCGACCCTCGCGGACGTCGAGCGCCAGCCGGATGATCGGGTTGTCGCGCGCCTGCCGGTGGATCTCGGTGAGCAGAATATCCGGCTCATGGTCGGTGAAGAAGCCGCCGCCCGAGATCGGCGGCAACTGGCCGGGATCGCCGAGAACGAGGATCGGCGTGCCGAAACTCATCAGGTCGCGGCCGAGCTGCTCGTCGACCATCGAACATTCATCGATGACCACGAGCTTCGCCCGCGAGATCGGGCTCTGCCGGTTGAGCGAAAAGGTCGGCGATATCAAGGTCTTGCCGGTCACCTCGTCCGCCACCGATTCCTCGCCCTTCGGCCGGTAGATCAGCGAATGGATGGTGCGGGCATTGACCGCGCCCTTGGAACGCAGCACCTGCGCCGCCTTGCCGGTGAAGGCAGCGAACTGCACCTGGCCGTCGACATGCTCGGCGAAATAGCGCGCCAGCGTCGTCTTGCCCGTGCCGGCATAGCCGAACAGCCGGAAGAGCTGCGGCTTTCCGGCCTTGAGCCAGGTGGCGACGGCTTTCAGCGCGTCGTCCTGTTGAGGAGAGAATTCCATCAGCGCGAGAGACCGGATTCGCGAGGGAAAGACAAGGCCGACGGCCATTAACCAAGTTCGTCGGCAGCGGGCCGCACCGCCAATGACGCAAGTTATCAGGCAGAGGGCGGAACGTAAAGAGAACGAAGTCGAGCCGCCACGACCTAGCCGGTCGGGCCGCCACGACCTCCGGTCGGGCTGGGATCGTTCTCGAGCAGGATCGGCTTGCCATGTGGCGTCGCATGCGCGGCGCGTTCCCAGGCGGCAGCGAGCGCATCGACGTCGCCCTTGCCGGCAACGCCTTTGGCCGACAGCAAATTCTCCAGCGCCGCGAGCCAGTGCTCGTAATAATCGTGGCCATCGCTTGCGACACCCGGTTTCCTGACCTCGGCGGACAAGGCGTCTGCCCATTCGCTCCAGGAGAACAGGCCCTTGTCGTGCAGCGCAACGGTCATGGCGAAAGCTTCCGCTTGCCATGGCTCTGCGAACACCGGCGCATCGACGCCAGCAGGCAGCGTGGCGGTGACTGACTTCGCCTCACGCCGGCTCAAGATAGCTCTCCCAGGCGTCAATCGACACTGTCAGCGTCGGGTCGGCGCCGGCGCCCCAGATCTCCGCGCCGTCAAAAACCACCGTATAGACCCATTGCGGGTTTTCGCCCTGGCCGTGCGCATTGGCGTCGGGGAAGACAAAACCATCGCGCACCGCCTCGACGGCGCCCTGCTTGCCGCGTGCGTAGCGCGGCAGCCTTGTGTGGCCGGTCGGATGGAAATTCTTCGTCCGCACGAGGTCGCCAGCCTTGAACCGCGCCGGCGTGGCAACCGGCCGGTCGCAGGGGCCGCCCTTAGCCAACACTGCCGACACGTTTTCGGCCCTCAGCACCCGCTTTGGCGTCGCGGCAGGATCGACCGCCTTGCCCGCGGCCAGATCACGGTCGCTGACAAAACCATGCCGCTTCAGCAAGGTTTCGAGCGCCTTGATCCAGATCTCGTAGTAGCTGGAGCCATAATAGTCGGCGGGATGCAGCGATTCCCGCGCATGCCGGCTCTCGTCGATGGTCCAGGCGCCCATGGCGCCGGCGCACAAGGTCACGCCAAGCGCCCGCCTTTCCCAGGCGGCATGGAAATAGGGTTCGTCCTTTTCGGCTGCGACCGGCCCGAACCCCATCTGCCCGCCAAGATCCTGCGGCCCGTTCATGCCGGCTCCCGCGCCAGTCCGGTGCCGATCATCGCGTCGCGCGTCACCAGATCCGCCAGCAGATCCTCGCTCCAGCCATCGGTGCCCTTCGGCCGCATCGGCACGACCAGGTAACGCAGCTCGGCGGTAGAATCCCACACCCGGATCTTTGTCGTTGCCGGCAAGATCAGCCCGAATTCCTCGAGCACGCCGCGCGGATCTATGACCGCGCGCGAACGATAGGGCGGCGCCTTGTACCAGACAGGCGGCAGGCCGAGCACCGACCACGGGTAGCAGGAGCACAGCGTGCAAACGACGAGGTTGTGCGTGTCCGCCGTGTTGAACACGGCCTGCATGTGCTCGCCCTGCCGGCCGGTGTAGCCGAGCGAGCCAATCGCCGCCGTCGCGTCGCGTTTCAGCAAAACGGCAAAGTCAGGGTCGACCCATGCCTTCGCCACCACCTTGGCGCCATTGCGCGGGCCGATTTTTGTCTCATAGGTGTCGACGATCACGTCGATCGCGGCCGGATCGATCAGTCCTTTTTGGGTGAGGATCGTCTCCAGCGCGCGCACCCGGGCGGCAAAAGGATCAAGTTCGTTGTCGTGGTTATGGGACACGGCCGTAAATTACGGCTGCAAGCATTCCACCGCAAGCGCCACGGCTTGGGCCAGCAGACATCGGGCGCACCGACGACCTTGCGGCTTCTATTCCGCTGCCGCCCTCTGCGGCTCGCCTTGCAACGTCAAGAAGCCTTCGACACGCCGTGGTTCGGTGGTCATATCTGGTGTAACTCGCAGCCTCGTGCCGCGGTTTCACCAAATAGAATAGAAGGCGCCGAAGGCAGTGCACAACAAAGCGACAACTACCGCAGCATCGGCCACAGTGTCGCTGCCAGCAGCACGCCCATGGCGATGTTGAACCATTTAAGCCGCACCGGGTCCGACAGAAAACCGCGCAGCGCCATGCCGAAGCCTGCCCACACCGAAACACTCGGCAAATTGACGACGGTGAAGGCTATCGAGATCAACGCCACCGAGAGAAACGGATGCTCCGGAATGGCATAGACGGCCATGCCGGTGATCGCCATCACCCACGCCTTGGGATTGACCCACTGGAACGCTGCCGCATCGATGAACCGCATCGGTCGCGACTTGGCCTCGCCCTTGCTGCTGAGCGAACGCGACACGGCGATCTTCGAGGCGAGATAGAGCAGGTAGACGCCGCCCGCGATCTTCAATCCGGTGTGCAGCACCGGAAACGCAGTCAGCACCGCGCCCAGCCCGAAGCCGACGGCAAGCAACAGCACGAGGAAGCCGATGCTGATGCCCAGCATGTGCGGAATGGTTTTGGCGAAACCGAAATTCACGCCGGAAGCCAGAAGCATGAAGTTGTTCGGACCAGGCGTGATCGAGGTCACGAAGGCATAGACCAGCAAGGCAAGGAACGCATCGAGGGTCATTGGCTTCTCCCAAGCAGGTCAGCAATATTGTCCTTTTACCTCAGACGCACAAAGGCCACCTCACGGCGGCAGCCGGGCCAGAAGGTCAGGATCAAGCCGACAGAATAAATACGGGCGGTGCCAGAGCACTGGACCCAAAGCGCCGGATGATCACATCCCTTGCGGGCCGCGGTTCAACGCCGCCACGCCGGTGCGGCAGATTTCGACCAGGCCGAGCGGTTTCATGATGGCGATGAACTGGTCGATCTTGGAGCCTTTGCCGGTGATCTCGAAGATGAAATGCTCAGTGTTGGCGTCGATGACGCTGGCGCGGAAGGCATCGGCCAGCCTCAGCGCCTCGACGCGGCCTTCGCCGGTGCCGGCCACTTTCACCAGCGCGAGTTCTCGCTCCAGCGGCCGTTCCTGGCCGAGCTCGTGCGAGCGCACGGTGAGATCGACGACACGGTGCACCGGCACGATGCGCTCGAGCTGGTGCTTGATCTGCTCCAGCACATGCGGCGTGCCGCGCGTCACGATGGTGATGCGCGACAGATGCTTCTCATGTTCGGTTTCGGAGACCGTCAGGCTCTCGATATTGTAGCCGCGCCCGGAAAACAGGCCGATGACCCGGGCAAGCACGCCCGGCTCATTATCGACCAGCACGGACAGCGTGTGAGTCTCCGGCTTTTCAGTTTCCTTGGCGATGAAGTAGGCCGAGCCGGTCGGTTGAAGCTGTGCGTTCATGACATGAATCTCGATTTCAAACTTTTGAACTGTTTTTCTGTTTCCACACTGCTTCTTCCGACAGCCCTGCCTCGGCTTGAGCGTTAGGCGTTACACCAGTTCCCTGCCCTTGGCGTCGATGGCGTTGGCCACCGCCTCGTCCGTCGCCTCGTCAGGCAGAAGCATCTCGTTATGCGCCTTGCCCGACGGGATCATCGGGAAGCAGTTGGCAAGTGTCGCCACCCGGCAGTCGAAAATCACCGGCTTCTTCACCGAAATCATTTCCTTGATTGCGTCGTCCAGTTCGTCCGGCTTCTCGCAGCGAATGCCGTGGGCGCCATAGGCTTCGGCAAGCTTGACGAAATCCGGCATCGCTTCGGTGTAGGAATGCGACAGCCGGTTGCCGTGCAGAAGCTGCTGCCACTGCCGCACCATGCCCATATACTGGTTGTTGAGGATGAAGATCTTGATTGGCGCTTCGTGCTGCACCGCGGCACTCATCTCCTGCATCGTCATCTGCACAGAGGCGTCGCCGGCAATGTCTATGACCAGCGCATCCGGGTGCGCGATCTGCACACCGAGCGCCGCGGGCAGGCCGTAGCCCATCGTGCCGAGCCCGCCGGAGGTCATCCAGCGATTCGGCTTCTCGAAATGATAGTGCTGCGCCGCCCACATCTGGTGCTGGCCGACCTCGGTGGTGATGTAGGTGTCCATGTCCTTGGTCAGCGCGTAGAGCCGCTGGACGGCATATTGCGGCATGATCACATCGTGGTTCATCTTGTAGGCAAGCGAATCCCGAGCCCGCCATTTCGCGATCTGCTCCCACCACGGGTGCAGCGCCTTCTTGTCGGCCTTGGCGGTCGCACGCCACAGCCGCACCAGATCCTCCAGCACCCGGCCGACATCGCCGATAATAGGCACATCGGTATGGACGTTCTTGTTGATCGACGACGGATCGATATCGATATGGATCTTCTTCGAGTTCGGCGAGAACGCGGTGAGCCGGCCGGTGATGCGGTCGTCGAAGCGCGCGCCGATGCAGATCATGACGTCGCAATCATGCATCGCCATGTTGGCTTCATAGGTGCCGTGCATGCCGAGCATGCCCATCCAGTTCTTGCCCGAAGCCGGATAGGCGCCAAGGCCCATCAGCGTCGAGGTGATCGGGAAGCCGGTTAGGTCGACCAGCTCGCGCAGCAAATGGCTGGCTTCCGGGCCGGAATTGATGACACCGCCGCCGGTATAGAGGATCGGCCTTTTGGCGTTGGCCATCAGCTCGACCGCCGCCTTGATCTTTTCCAGATCGCCCTGGACCTTAGGCTGATAGCTCGTGCGCGGCGCCGTCTGTGGCGGCACATAGATGCCCTTGGCGAACTGCACGTCCTTCGGGATATCGACGACGACCGGACCGGGGCGTCCTGTCGTCGCGACGTGGAAGGCCTCGTGGATGATTGCCGCGAGCTCGTTGACATCCTTCACCAGCCAATTGTGTTTGGTGCAGGGGCGCGTGATGCCGATCGTGTCGCACTCCTGGAACGCGTCCGAGCCTATCAGCGAGGTCGGCACCTGACCGGTCAGGCAGACCAGCGGGATCGAATCCATCAGCGCATCCTGCAACGGCGTCACCGCGTTGGTGGCTCCCGGCCCCGATGTCACCAGCATGACGCCGGCCTGGCCGGTCGAGCGCGCATAGCCCTCCGCCGCATGACCCGCGCCTTGCTCGTGACGGACGAGGATGTGCTCGACCTCGTCCTGTTGGAAGATTTCATCATAGATCGGGAGAACCGCGCCGCCCGGATAGCCGAAAACATGCTTGACGCCATTGTCCTTCAGCGCCTGCACCACCATTTCGGCGCCAGTCATTTCGGTTCTTGGCATTTCGCGCCGTTCGTTCCGTCCACTGCTCATCGGTCTGGTCCCGTACTGTCCGCCATCGGGCGATTGCTGGTCGTTTAGTCGTGTTTCGGGCAATAAAAAAGGCCCCCGAGGGAGCCTGTGTCTGCGCATGGGAGGTTTTCGCCCGGCGGTTACACCGCCTTGCCCACGCGCTTTCCTACTACGAGAATGAGTACCGTTTTCATGGTGGCGGACAATAGAATTGGTTTTGCGCCGCTGTCAACGGCGAATGTGCACGACGCCAAAAGGCTTTGAACCCGGCCGTATCAGACGCGCCGGTTGTCCATCATCGCATCGAGCCAGCTATTTTTGCCACAAGACACCGCTCCGGTACGATCGCCGGCAGTACAAAGCTCCGCGATCGGCCCGATAAGCCATTGAAACCACGCCAAACTATTTGACGACGTGACGCGGCGCACAGTTTGCCGCGATACTCCGGTCAACCGGGCTGGGAGGGTCCGGCAAGCCGCGATAACGACCAGGACTTCACGGGAGGAAATTTGATGCTCGACAAGGCCCCAGCCGAGAAACTGTCCGACCTGCTCGACCAATTCGGCGCAGCGCTTGCCGCCGGCAACGTCGACAAGGCGGTCGGGTGCTTTCAGGAAGACTGCTATTGGCGCGACCTGGTGACCTTCACCTGGAACATCAAGACCATGGAAGGTCGCGACCAGGTGCACGACATGCTGACGAGCCAGCTGGCGAAGACAAGACCTTCGAACTGGGCGATCGCCAAGGGCGAAGACGCCACCGAGAGCGACGGGCTGCTCGAAGGTTGGATCAGTTTCGAAACGGAAGTTGCGCGCGGCTTCGGCCATATCAGGCTGAAGAACGGCAAGATATGGACACTGCTCACCACCATGGTCGAGCTGAAGGGTCATGAGGAACCCGCCGGCTTCGCCCGGCCGTTGGGCGCCAAGCATGGTCACGGAAAAAACCGGCCGACCTGGAAAGAGGAGCGTGAGAAAGAAGCCGCCGAACTTGGCTTTGTCAGTCAGCCCTACACGCTTGTCATCGGCGGCGGCCAGGGCGGCATCGCACTCGGTGCCCGGCTGAGGCAACTCGGCGTGCCGACCATCATCGTCGAGAAGAACGAGCGTGCCGGCGATTCATGGCGCAGGCGCTACAAGTCGCTCTGCCTGCACGACCCGGTCTGGTACGATCATCTGCCCTATATCGACTTCCCGAGGAACTGGCCGGTCTTCTCGCCCAAGGACAAGATCGGCGACTGGCTGGAAATGTACACCAAGGTCATGGAGCTGAACTACTGGTCCTCCACCGAGGCCAAGAGCGCCGCCTATGACGACGAGAAAAAGGAATGGACGGTCGTCGTCCATCGCGATGGCAAGGACATAACGCTGAAGCCGAAACAGCTGGTGCTGGCCACCGGCATGTCTGGCCGGCCCAACATACCGAGGTTCAAGGGCATGGAGAATTTCAAAGGTGATCAGCACCATTCTGCCAAACATCCCGGTCCGGACGGCTACGTTGGCAAGAAGGTCGTCGTCGTCGGTTCGAACAATTCCGCGCACGATATCTGCGCCGCACTCTGGGAAGCCGGCATCGAGGTCACCATGGTGCAGCGCTCGACCACGCATATCGTCAAATCCGACACGCTGATGGATATCGGGCTCGGCGCGCTCTATTCGGAGCAGGCCGTGCAAAACGGCATGACCACGGCCAAGGCCGATCTCATCTTCGCCTCCCTGCCCTACAAGATCCTGCACGAATTCCAGATTCCGCTCTACGAAAAGATGAAGGAGCGCGATGCTGCCTTCTACGAGGGCCTGGAAAGGGCTGGCTTCATGCTCGACTGGGGCGAAGACGGCTCCGGCCTGTTCATGAAATATCTCAGGCGTGGTTCCGGCTACTATATCGATATCGGCGCCTCACAGCTCATCATCGACGGCGCCATCAAGCTGAAGAGCGGCGTCGGCGTGACCGAGATCAGGGAACATTCGGTCCTGCTCAGCGACGGCACCGAACTGCCGGCCGATGTCGTCGTCTATGCCACCGGCTACGGTTCGATGAACGGCTGGGCGGCGGAGCTGATCTCGAAAGAGGTCGCCGACAAGGTCGGGAAGTGCTGGGGTCTCGGCTCGAACACCACCAAGGATCCCGGTCCTTGGGAGGGCGAACAGCGCAACATGTGGAAGCCGACGCAACAGGAAGCACTCTGGTTCCATGGCGGCAATCTGCACCAGTCACGCCACTATTCGCAGTTCCTGTCGCTGCAGTTGAAAGCACGGCACGAGGGCATCGCGACGCCGGTCTACGGGCTGCAGGAGGTCCACCACACGGGATAGAAATTCGGGCTGTCACCGGCATTGGCCGATGCGCTTCCAGTAGATAAGGGTACCGGTAAGTCCACCATGCGGCTTCAATGCATAGTCCGGTATCTCACCGGCAAGCGTGAAGCCCAACCTGTCATAGAGACCGGAAGCGCCCTCCTCTGTCGCTGTATCCAGGACCAGCAGTGTGCGGCCCTTCTCGACGGCGAGGCTTTCGGCCGCCCGCATCAGGCGGGTGGCCACGCCTTTGCCGCGATGGTCGACGCGGGTCATCAGCTTGGCGATCTCGGCCCGGTGCGGCTGGTTGGGGGGACAGTCGAGCTGCAAGGTAACGGTGCCGACCAGAGCCTCACCGTCCCAGGCGCCGAGCACAGCTCTTTCGCCCCTTGCAGCCGCAATAAGCGACTTCCTCCAGAAGGCACCTGCCGCGCCCGGCGCCAGCGGATGCATGAAACTGACCGATCCACCGGCCGCAACCGTCTCGATCAGCATATCGACCAGCATTGCGTGCGTTTCCGCAGTTTGTGTCAGAGCCTTGATTTCGATGGAACTCATGCGTGCGCTGATCCTTGAACAAGATGAAACGTCTGTGAAGTCGCGATCGTCGCTGCCGTCAGTCGGAAAGGTTGACACGCCTTCGCCTCCTGGCCCGACGAATTTCTGCGATGCGCTCCGCATCTTCTTCCTGCAGATGCCGCCCGCGCTCCAGCAGTTCGAGCGTGTATTCCTCATAGGTCAGGCCCAGCCGCCCGGCCTTGTCCAGCCGCATCAACATGACGTCACGGCCTGGCGCTTTCCAGGCTTTGGCGTGGGCTGCCTGCCAGGCAAGGAAGATGTAGGCGTCGCCCTTGCCCCATGGCGGCCCCTCATAGTCGTCAAGAGGCGGCCCGCCATTGTCGGTGCGTTTCGGGCGACGCGTCATTGCCTCAGCCTCTGGCCAGCGCGACCAGATAGTCGGCGGCGGCCGGTCCCGGAGCATGGAAGGTGCAATCCGATGGCGCGCCAAGGGCCAGACAGTCACCCGGTTCGAGGCCGTGGACGATGTCGCCCTCGGTGAATTCCAGCCGTCCGGAAATCAGCCATATCTGCTGCCTGATGAAGGCATAGGACGCTGCCGGAAAGCTCACCTTGGCCCCCGCCGGCAATTGGACCCGGATCAGTTCGAGCGGCATGTCCGAAACCGGCGAAAGATGCCGCCGGACATAGCCGGTTGCGGGATCGCGCCAAAGCGGCTGATCGTTTTCGCGAAGCAGCCCGCCGCCTTGCAGCTCGGCCCGCGCGATGAGGGTGGAAAGCGTCATGCCGAAGGCCGCGGCGATGCGCACGAGAAGTGCCGCGGTCGGGCTCGTCTTGCCGCGCTCTATCGTGCTGAGCATGGCTTTCGAAACGTCGGACCGGTCCGCGAGCTCCGCCAGCGACCAGTCCCTCAAGGCTCTTTCGGAGCGTATTCTCTTGCCGATGGTCGAGGAGATATCGTTCGCTATATCAGCCATTCATCCGGTATATCGAAATTTTGGAGTCGAGCAAGGGGCCGATCGGTCCAATTTTTGCGAATGGTTTAATGTCCCCTACACCATCCGACCTCATCCCCCCTTAACCCCGTCGGTGTAAGGTCGATTGCCTGGGGAAATGGGAAACAGCCTGTCCATGTTCGTCGACCGCGAAGCCTCCGTCGGAGAGCCGACTTTGCAGGAGCGCCGCAAGGCGGAGCAGAACGACAAGCGCGTTCTGGGCAATGTCGTCCAGTGCGACGGCGCGCGCGCCACCATCAGCGCCCATGCCGCCGATGTCGAAGGCACGGTCACCGGCCATTGGAGCGTCGGCAAGATGATCTCCATCAACCTTGGCGCCACGCGAACCGTCGGGCTGGTCTACGAGGTCGGCAAATCGGATCGCGCCTGGCACAATGCGGGCCAGAACCCGATCGAGGTCAGTATCGAGCTCATCGGCGAGGTGCGCGACGGCGCGGAGCCCGGCGCCAAACCGATTTTCGACCGCGGTATCACCACCTATCCGCATATCGGCGCCATCGCCCACCGCATCCGCAGCCGCGACTTGCAGGCGGTCTATGACCTCGCCGGGCGTCATTCGATCACCATCGGCACGCTGTCACAGGATGAGGCGATCGACGCCAACATCGCCATCGACGACACGCTGGCGCGCCATTTCGCCATTGTCGGCACCACAGGCGTCGGCAAATCCACTGCTGTCTCGCTGCTTTTGCGCAAATCGATCGCCGCTCGACCCGACCTGCGCGTCCTCATCCTCGATCCGCACAACGAGTTCGCCGCGTCCCTGCCCGAGCACTGCGTCAGGGTCGATTCGACGACGCTGGACCTGCCCTTCTGGATGTTCAAACTCGAGGAATTTGCCGAAGTGCTGTTTCGCGGGCGCGAGACCGTGCCGGAAGAGGTCGATGCCTTGCGCGATCTCATTCCCGCGGCCAAGAACCTGTATCGCAACCCGAATTCGGGCACGTATCTGAAGCGCGGCACTGATGCACTGACCGCGGACACCCCGGTGCCTTATCGCGTTGTCGATCTTATCAAGCAGATCGACGAGCGCATGGGACTGCTGGAAAGCAAGAACGACCGCCCCACCCTCAAGTCGCTGAAGACGCGCATCGAATCGGCAGCCTCGGATCCGCGCTACCGCTTCATGTTCAATTCGCGGCTGATCGAAGATACGATCCACGAGACGATCGGCAATATTTTCCGCGTGCCGCACCACGGGCGCCCGGTGACCTGCTTCGAGATGGCCGGCATGCCGTCGGAAGTGGTCAATTCCGTCTGTTCGGTGCTGGCGCGCCTGGCCTTCGACCTTGCACTGTGGAGCGAAGGCCGGCTGCGGCTGCTTTTGCTGTGCGAGGAGGCACACCGCTACATGCCGGCCGATCCGCGCCTTGGTTTTGCGCCGACCCGACACGCCCTGTCGCGCATCGCCAAGGAAGGCCGCAAATATGGCTGTTATCTCGGTATCGTCACGCAGCGCCCGGGCGAGCTCGATCCCACCATCCTGTCGCAGTGCTCGACCTTTTTCGCCATGCGGCTTGCCAATGAGCAGGACCAGGCGATCATCCGCTCGGCGATCGCCGATTCCTCGGCCTCGACGCTGGCATTCCTGTCTTCGATGGGCCAGCGCGAAGCCATCGCCTTCGGTGAGGGCGTGGCGACGACCATGCGGCTGAAGTTCGAAAAAATGTCCGATGAGCTGATTCCCGGCACGGCAAAGCGCGAGGAAGCGTTGCCGTCCGAAATCGGCAATGATGTCGACCTGGTGGCGATCGTCGAAAGGCTGCGCAACGTGCCGAAACCGCAGCAGGCGATGGCCTTCGCCGAAGTCGTGGATTCCGCGCGTCAGGCCGGCGATCCCGACTACCGCAAGCCGCCCGTCCCGCGCGTCCAACCCGACGACGATTTCGACATGCGTTATGGCCTGAAACCCGCAACCTTCGGCCTACGCCCGCAAAACGATTGAGCCCAGCGGCCGATGAATTCTGAAGACTTTGTCAGTCTCTAGACGAGGCAAATCCCGGAAGGGAATTCATCAGGCCGGATCGAATGACGTGGCTTTCGAGAACCCGGAGCGGAGTGGACATTTGAGTCCATGAGCGCACCGGAAGTCGAGAAAGCTGCGTCAGTCGGCCGGCCTCATGAATTCTCTCCGGGATTTCAGGCACAGACGCGGTTGCGGCCTTGCCTCTTGGCCTCGTACAGCTGGCGGTCGGCGCGGCGATAAAACTCTTCGGCGGTTTCCTTACGGTCCCAGACGGCAAGGCCGACGCTCGTGGTGATCTTCAGCCGGACATTGCCTGACAGTATCGACATGTTGGCGATCGCCTTGCGGATGCGCTCGGCGAATTTGGACAGAAGTTCGGCGTCCATGTTGGGCGTGACCACTGCGAACTCCTCGCCACCCAGGCGCGCCACCACGTCGTGATAGCGTGTCATGTCCTTGAGACAGCTGGCGACCGCGCGTAACACCTGGTCGCCGACATCATGTCCGTGGGTGTCGTTGACCTGCTTGAAATGGTCGAGATCAAGGATCATCAGCCCGACCGGCTTCTCGATGCGGCGGAATTCCTCGAGATATTCCTTCAGTGCATCGTCGAAATAGCGCCGGTTCTGCATGCCGGTCAGGCCGTCGGTCAGCGCCGCGTGCTCCAGCGTTTCCGAACGGGCGCTGAGCGAAACCGTCATGGCGCGCAGCTTGCCTTCTTCTGTCGCCTGCTTGCGGATCAGCGGGTAGATGAAGAAAATCCCGAAGAACAAGGCAGTCGCCAAAAGGACGCCGGTCCCAAACAACAGCTTGTTGAGATAAATGATCTCGTCGACCCTGGCGGGTGTATGAACCTCTTCGGCGAAGGCTTGCAGAAGCCCATAGGCGTGAAGCGTCACCAGGCCGGCGGCCAGGATCACGAAGATGAAGACGAAAAAGGCTGATTCCGCCTTGTGAAAACGCATCTGCTCCCCGTTGGAAAATTTCCAAAGACGTTATGGCATGGACGGGCTTACGGAGGGTTAATTAGGACAACTTCAACGGGAAGCCTCCCCTCAAAGTCAACTTTTCAGGTTGCACTGGAAAGGATATCCGAGATCGTGGATCCCGCACGATCATCGGGGCGCAATCGCAGCCATTCCGGACCCAACTGATGCCTGAACCAGGTCGCCTGGCGCTTGGCGTATTGTCGCGTCGCGATCTTCGCGCGTTCGATCGCTTCGGCAAAACTCAACTCGCCGGCCATTGCGGCCTGCAGTTCGCGAACGCCGATCGCTTTCATCGCCGGCAAGTCGGGATCGAGGCCAAGATCGGTCAGCCGCCTGACCTCGTCGAGAGCACCCTTCTCCAGCATGCGGTCGACCCGCGCCTCGATCCGCTCCACCAGTGCCGCTCGGTCCGGTTCGATCACAAAGAAGCGCGTGCTCGCCCTGTCGATCAGTGGGCGGCCGCGCGCCGCCTGCCATTCCAGGATAGAACGGCCCGACGCGTCGAGCACCTCCAGCGCTCGCACGATGCGCTGGCCGTCGGTCGGCTTCAGCATCATACCGGCTGCCGAATCCTCGCGCAGCAGGATGCGGTGCAGCTTGGCCGCGCCCTGCTCCTGGAGTTCGTAGCGCCAGCGATCACGGATCGACTGCGGAATGTCGGGCATTTCCGAAATGCCTTCCGCAAGCGCCCGGAAATAAAGTCCGGTACCACCGACGAAAATCACCGGCCTTTCGAAGAACGTGCCCTCGTCGATGAGCTTCATCACATCGCGCAGCCAGGCGCCGGTGGAATAGGCGGTGGAGGGATGGACATGACCGTAGAGAAAATGCGGGACGCGGGCGAGTTCGGCAACAGTCGGCCGCGCCGTCAGCACGTCGAGCACCGAATAGCCTTGCATGGAATCGGCGTTGACGATGACACAGCCGTTGTGTCCGGCGAGGTCGACCGCAAGGGCGGACTTGCCGCTGGCGGTCGGCCCGGCTATCAGGATCGCGTTCTTAACGCGGCCCTCGCCCGCCTGCCCGCCGGAATTTTCGATGCCGCTGATCGCCACGCTTGTGTCCCATCCCGCCAGCCGCGCATTGTCGCCGGCGCTTGCGAATATGGTGTCACTGTCGGTCGGCGCAAGCACCGTTCGCTGGCTGGCCGACGGCATCGCCTGCGAGTTCGCTTTGCCCGAGGCGGCCGAAGCGGCTGAAACGACCGCCAGCCTGCGCGCCGTGCTTGCACCCGAACCGGTCGACGTGATTGTCCAGCAGGCCGAGGGAAGGCGGAAGAAAATCCTCATCGCCGATATGGATTCGACTGTTATCGACCAGGAGTGCATCGACGAGCTTGCCGACGAGATCGGCGTCAAGGACTACGTCGCCGCCATCACGGCGCGATCGATGAATGGCGAGATCGCTTTCGAGCCGGCCTTGCGCGAACGGGTGGCGCTGCTGAAAGGCCTCGACACTGCCGTGGTCGACCGCGTCATCACCAACCGCCTGACGCTGGCTTCCGGTGGCCGCGCGCTTGTCCAGACCATGCGGGCCGACGGCGCATGGACCGCACTCGTGTCGGGTGGCTTCGACGTCTTCACCTCACGCATCGCCGCCATGCTCGGCTTTCAGGAGAACCGCGCCAACCGCCTGATCGAGCAGGACGGTCGCTTCACCGGGCTGGTGGCCGAGCCGATCCTGGGGCGTGCCGCCAAGGCCGACGCGCTGCTCGAGATTTCGGCGCGTCTCGGGCTGACGACCGCCGAGGCCCTTGCTGTCGGCGACGGCGCAAACGACCTCGACATGATCCGCCTTGCCGGCGCCGGTGTGGCACTTCATGCCAAGCAGGTCGTGGCGGCGGAGGCAAAATTCCGCATCGACCATGGCGACCTGACCGCGCTTCTCTATCTGCAGGGCTACCGGCGGGAGGAATTTGTAGAGTGACGCCGATCCGCACCGAGCGCCTGATCCTGCGCAACTGGGAGGATCGCGACCGTGAGCTCTTCTACCGCATCAACTCCGACGAGCGCGTCATGGAATTCTTTCCGTTTCGCCGCGACCGCGCGCAGGCCGACGCCAAGATGGATGAATTGCGCGCCGTCATCGACCGCGACGGTTTCGGCTTCACAGCCGCCGAGATCGCAGTCACCGGCCATTGCATCGGCTTCGTCGGCATAACCCGAACCGATCATTTGCCCTTCTTGCCGGCTGGCACCGTCGAGATAGGCTGGCGCCTGGCGCCCGAATTCTGGGGCCATGGCTATGTCACCGAGGCAGCCGAAGCCTGGCTCGCCTATGGTTTCGAAACGCTTGGCCTCAAGGAAATGGTTTCCTTCGCCGTCAAGGATAACAGCCGGTCCACCGCCGTCATGGAACGCCTGGGCATGACCGCCGACCCGGCCAGCGATTTCGACCACCCCGGCATTCCGGACAGCCACGCCATGCTCAAGCGGCATGTTTTCTACAGGCTGACAGGCAAGGATTGGCAAGCAAACCGGCCCTGATCAGTGCTTGTCAAACGGAAGCTCGTCGCCGGGTTGCGGCGGTTTGACGCCGACCCGATCGAGCACTTTCGCGAAATCATCGCCCGATGCATCACCAGCCCGTCGACGTAGGAAATCGGCCGCTGTCTCCATGGCTCCAACCTTTTGCGCCACGGCCGAAGCGATCCACTGGTTCAGCGACACACCATCAGCCTTTGCCAAACGTGCAGCCGCCTCCTTGATCGACAAGGGAAGTTTCAACGGATAGGTCGCCTTGCTCATGTTCGAAATCCTTCCAACAATTCGGCGGGACTGACGACTGGAACTTCAAAACGGCCTGCCGCAGTCACAAAATCGCGGCGATTGTGAGTGACCAATGCGTCTGCCCGACCATTGATCGCCGCCTCAAGCACCATCTCATCCTTCGGATCAGTCAATTGCGGGCGCCAGAGAAAGTGCAGTTCGACCGGTTCTGCCAAGACAGCAAAGCCGGCCAGCAAACGATCCATATCTGCAAACGACAATCCGTGAATTGCCCTTTGCTCAGGGCGGGTCAGCACGGTTTCGTATTCAAGAAACAGTGCTGTTGTCACCAATGGGCGAAGCTGTCGATTTGCGACCAACTGCAAAACGGCAAATGACGCACCATTCCTGCTGCGCAGACCTGCGGTCAGAACGTTTGTGTCCAGTACGATCCGCTTCACAGGTCAAAATAGTACATCCCATGGGATGTTTCAACGTGCCTGTGAAATTACCAGACTCAGTCCATCCGGATCGTCACAAAACGCAATTCGCCGGTCTTCGACGCCAGCATCAGCAGCGCGTTCTTGCGTCCCTGCTCCTTCAACGCAGCAATCCGGTCCATGACATCCTTGGGCGTGGCGACCGATTCCTGCGCGATTTCGGTGATCACCTCGCCGGCCTGGATGCCGCGTTCGGCGGCGGCCGAATCCTTGGCGACTTCGGTGATGACCACGCCGGAGACTTCGGCGGCGATGCCGAATTTCGTCCGCGTCTCATCGTTGAGCTCGCCAACGGTCATGCCGAGCACGGAAGCCGTCGGAACGGCAGGCGCCTCGTCGCCATTGTCCTTTTCGGTGTTGCCGTTCTCGCCGCTGGCAAGCTTTTCGCCATCTTCGAGCCGGCCGAGCGTCACCTTCACTGTCTGCTCGACGCCCTTGCGCACGATGACCACGTCGACAGCCTTGCCGACCGTGCTCTCCGCGACAACGCGCGGCAGGTCGCGCATTTCATTGACGTCCCTGCCGTCGAACTTGATGATGACGTCGCCCGCCAGGATGGTGCCGTTGTCGACAGGCCCGCCCTTGATGACGCCGGCGACCAGCGCGCCCTTAGCGGTGGCCATGCCGAGGCTTTCGGCAATGTCGTCCGTCACCGGCTGGATGCGCACGCCGAGCCAGCCGCGCCGCGTCTCGCCGAACTGGCGGAGTTGGTCGACGACGCCCAACGCAAGCTGCGAGGGAATGGAAAAGCCGATGCCGATCGAGCCGCCGGACGGCGAGATGATCGCCGTGTTGATGCCGATCACCTCGCCGTCGCTGTTGAACAGCGGCCCGCCGGAATTGCCGCGGTTGATCGCGGCGTCGGTCTGGATGAAGTCGTCATAGGGACCGGAATTGATGTCGCGGTTGCGGGCCGAGACGATGCCGACCGTCACGGTGCCGCCGAGGCCGAACGGATTGCCGATCGCCATCACCCAGTCACCGACGCGCATCTTGCTGGAATCGCCGAATTTCACCGCCGTCAGTTTGTGCCCTTTTGGATCGACCTTCAGCACCGCCACGTCGGTCTTGGTGTCTGTGCCGACCAGCGTCGCCTTCAGCGTCACGCCGTCGGAGAAATTCACCTCGATGTCGTCGGCATCGGCGATCACGTGATTATTCGTCACCACGATGCCCTGCTCGGCGTCGACCACGAAGCCGGAGCCCAGCGACTGCACCTTTTGCGAGGGGTTGCCCTGTTCGCCGGGACGGTTCTTGAAGAAATCGTCGAAGAAATCCTGGAAGGGCGAGCCCTCCGGAAGCTGCGGCATCGGTACCGCGCCCGGGCCTTCCGTGCCCTTCACCCTCTGCGAGGTCGATATGTTGACCACGGCGCCGAGCAGGCCCTGCGCGAGATCGGCGACCGAAGCCGGGCCGTCGGCGGCGGCCGCAGGCGTCACCAGCGACGGGACGGTAGCGGCGCCGATAAGAAGTGCTGCAGCACCCGCGGTGAACGTCCGCCTCGCCGCGCGCAAAAACCTGTTGGATGTCATCGAGAAGTCTCCCGGTGTCTCTGAGAAGAAAAGCGCTCGCCGAAAACGCTGCGTCGAACCATGTTGGCAAGAAATACGGCACGTTTGCGGCTATGGCTATCGGCGGAGGATAAAACCTCCGTTATCCCGAAATCATAAACCGTCATCCACTCCGCACCAGCCAGACGATGCCGACGCCAACGGCGATGGCAATCAGCCCGGCGACCCGCAACGCATTCTCCGGCATCGACAGAACTTCCCCGGCAAGTTTCTTGGCGAGGCCGGGAAAGCCGCCATAGACCAGGCCCTCTATCACGAGCACCAAGCCTATTGCCGCCAGAAAATCCTGCACCGGTCGTTACTGGCCGGTGCCTGGCTGCGCTGCCGGTGCAGCAGGTGCTGCGGGCGGCGCTGCCGGCGCAGCCGCGCCGGCGGGATTGCGGAAGAAACGGAAGAATTCCGAATTCGGCGACAGCACCATCGTCGTCCCGGTATTGTCCAGCGCCGTGCCGTAGGCATTCATTGACCGGTAAAAGTCGAAGAAGGCTGGATCGCGCTGGTAGGCATTCGCGAAGGTGGCGCTGCGTTGAGCTTCGCCTTCACCGCGCAGGATTTCAGATTCTCTCCGTGCCTCGGCGACGATCTCCACCACTTCGCGGTCGGCGCGCGCCCTGATGCGTTGCGCCGCCTCGTTGCCGCGCGCCCTCAGCCGCTCGGCTTCGGCCAGACGCTCAGCCTTCATGCGATCATATGTCTGTTGCGAGACTTCCGCCGTCAAATCGGTTCGGCGAATGCGGACATCCTCGATCTGCAGGCCGAGCGACGTGGCGTCGGGCCTTAGCTGGTCGCGCACTTCACGCATCATCACGGCTCGCTCTTCCGAGAGCGCCGCCTCGAAGTCGCGCAAACCGTAAACCCGACGCAAGGCGGCGTCGAGACGCGTCCTCAACCGTGCCTCGGCCAGTTCGATCTGGCCGGATACCGCGGAGCGGAACACGCGCGGATCGGAGATCCGATAAGCGATGAAGGCGTCGACCTCATAGAACTTGCCGCCTGAAACCTGGACGCGGATGTTGTCGAGGTCGAAGCGCAGCACCCTGTTTTCGATCAACTGCACGCTGTCGGCGTCGAAGAAGGCGAACGGCGCCTTGAAATAGATGCCCGGCTGGCTCTTGACGTCTACGATTTCGCCGAACCTGAGCACCAGCGCCTGCTGGCGCGCATTGACAACGAAGACCGATGAATAGAGCAGGAACAGGATAACCGCAGCGATGACGGCGATGATGGGAAGACGGTTGGCCATCACTGGGTTCCTCCGAGGACCGGCGCCGGCGCCTTCTGCTGCAGTGCAGGCAGCGGCAGATAGGGAACGACCCCTGGTCCGCTGCCTTGCTCGATAATGACCTTGCTGGAATCCTTCAGAACCCTCTCCATCGTTTCCAGATAAAGCCGCTGGCGCGTCACATCCGGCGCCTTGGCGTATTCGTCATAGACCGAGATGAAGCGCTGCGCCTCGCCTTCGGCCTCCTGCACGACCCGGTTCTTGTAGCCGGCCGCCTCCTCGCGGATCTGTGCGGCCTCGCCGCGCGCCTGGCCGAGCTTCTGGTTGGAGTACTGGTTGGCCTGCTCGACGAACTTGTCCTCGTCCTGTTCGGCGCGCTGCACCTCGTCGAACGCGTCGGCCACTTCGCGCGGCGGTGCGGCATCCTCGATCGAAATCGCGTTGACGTTCAGGCCGGCCTGATAGCCGTCCAGCGTCGTCTGGATGATTTCGCGCACGGACGCCGCAATGCCCTCGCGATCATCGCGGAAGATGTCCTGCGCCGGCCGCCGACCGACCGCTTCGCGCATGGCGCTTTCGGCGACCTGCCGCAGCATGCCGTCGGGATCGGACACGTCGAACAGATAGGCCCTTGGATCGGAGACCTGATAGGCCACGGAGAACTGGACGTTGACGATGTTCTGGTCGCCCGAAAGCATCAGCCCTGAACCGTTGCCGGAGGCCGTGCCGCCGCCGATGTTGACGAGTTGTTCGGCAATGTTGGCCGTCTCGACCGTCTCGATGGGCCACCAATGGAAATGCAGGCCTGGCTGCGAGAACTCCGCCTTTGGCACGCCGAACCTGAGTTCGACCGCAACCTCGTCGGGCTGCACGGTATAGACCGCCTTGAACGCCCACAGCACGACAAGCGCCGCCGCGATCAGCCCGAACACGGCTGGGCTGGCGCCACCGCCACCTGGCAACGCGCGCCGCAACCTGTCCTGGCCGCGCCGGATGATATCTTCGAGATCGGGAGGCGAGCCCTGCGGACCGCCAGGCCCCTTCGGTCCCTGCCCCCAGGGTCCTGGATTGTTGCCGCCGCCCCATGGACCGCCACCGCCGCTTTTGTCATTCCAGGGCATGAATGTCCTTTCGCTTGGAATTCCCTCAAGCGCCGTTTCAACAGCGCAAAATCCAATGTGTCTTCTATAGGGATGCGAGGGCACGCTTTCAACGTAATCGGTCGTCGTCACCGCCCGTTTTGGACCGCCGCGATCCTTTATCGCCTCTCAATGCACGTCGCGGCGTCGCTCGTAAACTGAATAGCGTGTCGCATGACTATCCTTTTCACCGGCCGGAACGTCCTGCGTGCGGACAATGTGCCACAAATCCGGGTCGATCGGCGGGAAATGCGCGTCGCCGTCGACCGCGGCAAGGATATGGGTGACATGCAAGCGGTCGGCCAGCGGCAGCGCCTGGGCATAGATCTCACCGCCGCCGATGATGCAGATTTCGTCGGCGCCGGCCATGCAGCGCCCGCGCACCTTCGCCAGACTGATCGCCTCGTCGAGCGAATGCACGATTTCGACGCCCTCGGCGCGCCAGGCCTTGTTGCGGGTCACCACGATGTTGAGCCTGCCCGGCAGCGGCCGGCCGATGCCTTCATAGGTCTTGCGACCCATGATGATAGGTTTGCCCATCGTGTCGGCCTTGAACCGCTTGAGATCGCTGGAAAGCCGCCACGGCAAGCCGCCATCGCGCCCGATCACGCCGTTTTCGGCGATGGCGACATAGATCGCGACGTCCATCAGCCGCCGCTCCCGCCATCGCCCGAAGGCGCCAGCAGCAATATGTCGATGTCGTGCTCAGGGTAGAAATTTTCTGCCGTCATCTCGAAACGCGTCGGCCCGACTTTCCTGACGTTTTCGCCACAGAACGAGACCAGGTTTTTCGGATGGCCCTTGTCGACGGTCAGCTTGAACTTGCCGATGGAGCCCGTCGCCCAGTTGCCGCCAGTGGTCAGGATATAGGCGATGCGGTTTTCGAAGTATCTCGGGGTGCCGTCGGGATTGCCCTTCGCCGCCTTGCGGATCGCATTCTCGAACGTGCCGTCCATGCAGTAACGGGTCTTGTAGGCGGCGTATTGGCCCTGGAACTGGCCGTCATAGAAGAAGCTGACCGAGGACGTGCCGCCGACGCTCGGCTTGTAGCTGTGGGCGACGTGGACTGCGCTGTTGGCTGGAAACGTCGCGCGCCACCAGTAGGTCGAGCGCAATTGCCAAAACGGCACATAGACGGTCTTCATGCCTGAACCGTCGTCGGCGGTGTCCTCGATGATGAGGCCGCGATCGATCCAGTCGTCGGCAACCGCTTGCGGCAGCTTTGCCAATGCCGCCCTGGCCGCGTCGCCGAACGGGTAGAACGGCACGTTTTGCGCCTTCAAATCGGCGCTGATGTCGATGCCGAGCGCAAACGCCTTCTGCTCGAGCTGCGGTTTTGCCGCCACGCCGTCGATCGTCACCTCGAAGCCGAGGAAATTGTCGCTCTGGCCGTCGGGGATCGCCGGCATCTCGTTCGGATCGCCTTCGATGTCGGGCATCGGAAAGGCGACGATCGCGTCGACATCCTTGTCGGTGTTGTTTCGGAAAACGTAGTCGACCATCACCTTTTCCGGCGAGATGTAGAGGTCCTCACTCTCCATGGCGACCGCGTCGCTGCGCGACAGGATCAGACCGCCCGTTCCCAATTCGGCGATCGAATCATTGGCGAATACGGGCGTGGCCGAGAGCGCCAGCGCGGCGGTCAAAACATAACGGAACATGGAAGCTCCTTTGGCGAGATGCCGGTATGACTCTATCGCACCAGCCCGACAATCGGAATCGATTTTCGAAAAGCACGATGCTGGGATTAAAGGTGTTAGAGCGTACTTTGTGCGCCCGATTGGCCGCACGTCGCTCTAGCCGTTTCAACGTGGCATTTCAAAGCCCTTCCGTGCACTCGTCGGCGCTTGCGCACAAGCCATGACCACCGTGCCATCACCGTGCCAGGCTTGTCTGGACAGCGACGTTCCGATCGGGCAGGAGTTCGCCCATGCGCAAGCTTCTCGTCATCGGCATCGGCGCCGGCAATCCCGACCACATGACCGTGCAGGCCATCGGCGGCTTGAACCGCGCCGACGTGCTGTTCATTCCCGACAAGGGCGCGAAAAAGAACGATCTTGCAGAACTGCGCCGCCAGATCTGCGACCGCTTCGTCACCAATCCAGGCTCGCGCCTTGTCGAATTCGACGTGCCGGTGCGGGCCGAGCCGGCGCCCTCCTACCGCTCGACCGTCGATGACTGGCACGAGGCGATCGCCGCGATCTATGAAAGCCTGATCCGCGACGAGCTTTCGCAAGATGGCTGCGGCGCCTTCCTGATCTGGGGCGATCCCTCGCTCTACGACAGCGCGCTGCGCATCCTGGAGCTTGTGCGCATGAGAGGCAATGTCGAGTTCGAGCTCGAGGTGATCCCCGGCATCACTGCCGTCCAGGCGCTCGCCGCCGGCCATAAGATGGCGCTGAACCGCATCGGCGACGCAATTCAGATCACCACCGGCCGCCGGCTTACCGAGGAAGGTTTGCCCGACAATGCCGGCAGCACCGTCGTCATGCTGGACGGTAAATGCGCATTCAACAGGCTGGACGACAAGGACCTCGTCATCCACTGGGGCGCCTATCTCGGCACGCCCGACGAGATTCTCATTTCCGGTCGCCTCGGCGATGTCGGCGACGAGATCGTAAAGACCCGCGACGAAGCCCGGCGGAAAAAGGGCTGGATCATGGACACTTATCTGCTGCGCAAGCCCGGCGAGCCAGAGGAGTAATGCATGTCGCGCTAAAGTGCGCAGCGGTTTTGCGATAACGACATGCATAAAAAAGAACCTAAAGCGCGTCGCATGAATCCGTTCAAATGCGACGCGCTTTAGGCTCGGCCGGTACAGATTCCACCGACCTCACCCAGCATCGATCTCCGCCTGCAATGCTTCCATGTGCGTCGCAGCCGCGGAAGCCGCGGCCCGTTCGATGGCGCGAAAGCGGCTGACCACTGCAAGCCCCACCGGAGTCAACTGGGCGCCGCCGCCCTTTTTCCCTCCGGTCTGCGCCGCGACCAGCGGCTTGCCGAACACCCGGTTCATGTCCTCGACGAGATCCCAGGCGTGTTTGTAGGACATTTCCATGCCGCGCGCCGCAGCCGAGATCGAACCGAAGGCGGCGATCTGCTCCAGAAGCTCGATCTTGCCCGGCCCGATGCGCCCTTCTGGATCGAGGTTTATCCGCAAGCTCAGCGACGGCATTTGCTCCTCCGCAGTCACGCCACATCCATCCTAGAAGCTCTCCGGCGATACCGCTATTCTAAATTAATATAGCGACAATCATCCGCCGGTCATCCATCCGCCTCGACAGGCAGGCCGGCGCTCGTGTTCGCCCGGTCGAAGCTTACCGTCTTGACCACCGCGTAGACGTTTCGGCCGGGCCGGAGTTTCAGCGTCTGTCGCGATTGCTTGGTGACCCGGGCAAGCACGGTTGCGCCATTGCAGTCTATGCCGATCTCGACCGTAGGCCCTTCACCCGGCTCTATCGCCACGATCGTGCCCGGCAGGATGTTGAGCGCGCTGAGACCCGTCGGCTTGTCGGTGGCGATCATCACATCGCGGGCACGGATGCGGATGCGCACCGGCGCACCGACCGGCATTGCCAGAAGCGGCACGCGGATCTCGCCCGCCGCCGAGCCAAGCACGGTCATGCCAAAGACTTCGTCGTGGCGCAGCACCGCGGTGTCCAGCACCGCGCCACCCTCCCCGCGCTCTTCCGCCGGCAACAGGTCGAGCCGCTGCATGATCGCCCCGGTCGGGCCGCAAGCGGCGACTTTGCCTTGCGCCAGCACAACGACGTCGCTTGCCAGCCGCGCCACTTCCGAGATTGAATGACTGACATAGACGATCGGGATTTTCGTCTCGTCGCGCAGCCGCTCGATGTAAGGCAGGATTTCTGCCTTGCGGGCGTCGTCGAGCGAAGCCAGCGGCTCGTCCATCAGCAACAATCTTGGACTGGCGAGCAGCGCCCGGCCGATCGCCACGCGCTGTTTCTCGCCGCCGGAAAGCTTTGCCGGCCGCCGGTCGAGCAAAGGACCGATGCCGAGCAGGTCGACCACGGCATTGATGTCGGCGTAGCGTTCCGCCGTCGGCGTGAACCAGCGGCCGTAGCGCAGATTGCTGGCCACGCTCATATGCGGAAACAGCCGCGCGTCCTGAAATACCATGCCGATGCGGCGCTTGTGCTTCGGCACGAACAGGCCCGCATCTGTATCGACCAGCACGCGGCCGTCGGCCTCGATCCGCCCCTTCTCGGGCCGGATCAATCCGGCAATCATGTTGATCAGCGTCGTCTTGCCGGAGCCCGAGGGCCCGAACAGCGCGGTCAGCCGCCCAGCGCTCCCGAAGCGGACGTCGAGCCCCAAATCTCCAAGCCGATGGCTGATATCGATTACGACCGTCATTCGATGTCCATCCGCTTGCCGACGCGCCGCGCCAGCACCTCCGACGCGACAAGTGCTGCCATCGAGATGACGATCGAGATCAGCGTCAGCCTGAGCGCTTCGGCATCGCCGCCCGGCACCTGCGTGAACGTGTAGACCGCCGACGGCAGCGTCTGCGTCTCGTTTGGGATGTTGGAAACGAAGGTGATCGTTGCGCCGAATTCGCCCATCGCCTTGGCGAAAGACAAGATCGCGCCGGTAATCAGGCCGGGCAGGATCAGCGGCAGCGTGATTGTCCCGAACACCCACAGCGGATTGGCGCCAAGCGTCCCGGCCGCCGCCTCGAATCTGCGATCGACCGCCTCGATCGACAGCCGGATCGCCCGCACCATCAAGGGAAAGCCCATGACAGCGCAGGCCAATGCGGCACCCGTCCAGCGAAAGGAGAAGACAATGCCGAAATGCTCGGCCAGAAAGGCTCCGGCCGGGCCGCGCCTGCCGAAGGAGAGCAGCAGCAGATAGCCGACAACCACCGGCGGCAGGATCAACGGCAGATGCACCAGCCCGTTGAGCAGCGTTTTGCCCCAGAATTGGCCACGGGCCAGCACAAGCGCGATCAATATGCCGGGCGGCAGGCTGGCGATCATCGCCACGGTCGCCACCTTGACGGACAGCCGGACCGCATTCCATTCGTCGGGAGTGAGGTCCAGCAACCAATTCATCTTTTGGTGTGCCTCAGTTGCTCGGCGTAAGGACCGTAAAACCTTGCGCCTTGAAGACCTCGTCTGCCTTGGCGGATTGCAGGCATTCCAGGAATGCCGGCGCATCCTTGTCCTTGGAATCCGCCATCTCGGCAACCGGGTAGACGATCGACGGGTGCGAATCCTCCGGGAAGGTGCCGATCACTTTGACGCCGGGCTCGGCGTGCGCGTCGGTGGCGTAGACGATGCCGAGCGCTGCTTCGCCTGATGAAACCAGCTTGAGCGCTGCGCGCACGTTCTCGGCCTGTGCCACCTTGCCTTCGATCGAGGACCACACGCCGAGCGATTCAAGTGCGGCCTTGCCATATTTGCCGGCCGGCACCGCTTTGAAATCGCCCATGGCAAGCCTGCCATCGCCGATCAGCCCAGCAAGATCAAAACCCTTTTCGATCCTGGTTTCGACCGACGAATCCTTCGGCGCCACCAGCACGATCTGGTTGCCGAGCAACTTCGCTTCGGTATCCGGCTTGGTCAGCTTCTTGTCGGACAGATATTTCATCCAGTCGAGGTCGGCTGAGATGAAGACATCGGCTGGCGCGCCGCCCTCGAGCTGCTTGGCCAATGCAGAGCTTGCCGCATAGGAAATGATCGCCGCCTCGCCGACATCGGCCTCGCAGGCGGTGTTCACGGCATCCAGTGCGTTCTTCATGCTTGCCGCGGCGAAGACGATCAACCTGTCATCCGCGTGGGCAGCCGGCACAGCAGCGATCAACATCGTCGCGAGACCGCCAATGGCGGCCGCTTTCAATCCGAAACGCTTGCGCACCAGCATGACGCTCTCCAGGGGCTTGAAAATCCGATCGGCGCGACCCTGCTAGTCGATATATCCGCCTGAATATAACAAAGGAAGGCTTTTTGCCAGACTCAGCCGAACAATGGCCCAGCCAATGGTCCGCTAATGGCATGCGTGTTGCCGCCACCGCTCACGATAAATAGCAGTGCATACAGCGCAACGTTGCAAGCCGAAATGGATCTAAGCATCGGATACGGTACTCGCGGCGGACGACCCAGCACCGCCACCGAGCGATTTCGAGAAAGGGTAAAGTAGAAGCGCGATGTTTGCGGCTCACACCGCGATGGGCGCCTTGATCATCGCATCGGCGAGGTAGTTTTCCAGCCGGAAATCTTCGAACCGGAAGGCAAAGAGGTCCTTCACCTCCGGATTGATCCATAGCGTCGGCAGCGCCTTGGGCGTGCGCCGCAACTGTTCGCGCGCCTGCTCGAAATGGTTCGCGTAAAGATGCGCATCGCCCAGCGTATGGACGAAATCGCCGGGCTTCAACCCCGTCACCTGCGCCACCATCAAGGTGAGCAGCGCATAGGAAGCGATGTTGAACGGCACGCCGAGAAAGATATCGGCGGAACGCTGGTAAAGCTGGCAGGAAAGCCTGCCCTCCGAGACATAGAACTGGAACAGGCAATGACAGGGTGGCAGCGCCATGGCTTCCACTTCGGCCGGGTTCCACGCCGAAACGATCAGCCGTCGGGAATTAGGATTCTTGCGTATCTCCTTCAAGAGATTGGCAATCTGGTCGATGGCGCCGCCATGGCCGTCCGGCCAGGAGCGCCATTGCTTGCCATAGACCGGGCCGAGGTCGCCATTCTCGTCGGCCCATTCGTCCCAGATCGAGACGCCGTGATCGTTGAGATATTTGATATTAGTGTCGCCGGCCAGGAACCACAGAAGTTCATGCACGATCGACTTCAGGTGAAGCTTCTTGGTGGTGGTGACCGGAAAGCCGCGCGCCAGGTCGAAGCGCATCTGGTAGCCGAACACCGAGCGCGTTCCGGTGCCGGTGCGGTCGCCGCGATCGGCGCCGTTTTCCAGCACGTGCTTTAAGAGGTCGAGATACTGGCGCATCGGCTTCTGCTCGATTCGGGGGCTCGATTCGGGTTACCGGCCATCATAACCGACTGGCTGCCGGCCGAACATGTCAAAGTGCAGAATGTTCCCACAGGCGACTACATTGTGGGCCGGCGCGGAAATCGTGCCAGCGTTCCGCTGATGCAGGATGCCTGATGCAGGACGATTGTCAGAGGCTGGCGAGCTTACCCAGATCCTTGGCGACCAGGTAATAGAACGTCACGCGGCTCTTGGTGTTGTCGGCTTCCATCGCCTTACAAGTCTTTTCGATGGCCGCGTCCGCCTTGCTGCCGTCGTCGATGCCGAGCTTTTTGGCAACCCAGTTGGTTTTGACGCGATCGAGTTCCTTGGGGTCCGTGCAGGACACCAGCGAGGAATCTCGATTCCTGAGCGCAATGCCCAAATGTTTCACGATCTTGGCGACCGCGTCGGCATCTGCCGCGGCGTCGTATTTCTTCACGTCTGCGAGATAGTCGGCCATCAAAATTCCCCTCGTCGGCGCCACGGGATCGGGTCGATGAGGGTCGTGGCGCGCTGCCGCAAAATGTACGCTAAGTCGGTAACTCCTCACCGCCGCAAGCTTCGGTTGAGACCGTTGACAAGTCAAGCCTTCCCGAGGCTGTTTGACACAACGACAAGGCATCAATTGAGGCCTTTCATTTTCCACGATCGGTCCCTATATCTGTTTCGTCGGCTCGACCGACTATGGTGATAAACAGGCGATGAAATAAGCCGTTCGGACCCGGGGGCGGTACCCGGCGCCTCCACCAAAAACCGCTTTATCGAAGAGCGGCTTTTGCTGGGGGCGAAATAGGATCGACGAAGGTGTAAAGATCGTACTTTTGCCCGGCATTGTACCACCGTTATCGGGCTAAACTTATAGTTGCCAACGACAACTATGCGGAAGCACGTCTCGCCGCGTAAGCGGTGCGATAGCTTCAATTCAAGCCCTAGTGGTTCGCACTTCTAGGCGGGGTTCGGAGGTACCTGGCAACAGAAACCTCCACTTCTTCACTTCGATTCCTACTTCCCCTCCGATCCCCATCTCCCCTCGATATTGTGACGGCAGCAGGCTTGCTGGTCGCGCTTCTTGGGCTGCGCTCTGTCGCGACGCTGTCTTGCTGGCAGATGCGGGCGGCCGGATTCGTCCAAAGGACTGAAAAATGCAAAACGATTCCGATCGATTTTTCGTGCTGACCGGCGGTCCGGGTTCCGGCAAGACCACATTGATCGAAGCCTTGCGGTCGGCCGGCCTTGCCACCTCGCCCGAAGCCGGACGCGGCATCATCCGCGATCAGTTTGGCGATAGGAGGACCGGCCCTGCCCTGGCACGATCCGGCGCAGTTCGCCGAACTGATGATGTCCTGGGAGTTGCGCTCCTATCGAGCCGCCCTCGAACAGAACGGCCCCGTCTTCTTCGATCGCGGCGTGCCGGACACTCTTGGTTATCTGCGCCTCACTGGCCTGCCGGTGCCCGACCACGTCAGCAATGCCGCCGAACGCTTCCGCTACGCCAGTCAAGTCTTCATCGCACCGCCTTGGCCGGAGATTTTTCGGCAGGACAGCGAACGAAAGCAGACCCTTGACGAGGCCGAACGCACCTATCATGCGCTGACCAGCATCTACACGGAATTGGGCTATGAACTGGTCCCGTTACCCTTGGCGCCGGTCGAGGCGCGATTGCGATTTATCTTCACCGAGGCAGGCTTGCGGCTTGAGCCCAGACGTTAAAAAGGCCGGGACTGACCCGGCCTTTTCATGCTCTCGCTGGAAAGCATCTACTCTGCAGGCGCTTCGACAACCTCCCGCCGACGGCCGAGCGTCACCTTGGCCAGCGTGAAGGAGATCACCGCGCAAAGCATAATGCCGGCCACCATAGGCAGCGGCGTGCCGTCGAAGAACACCCCGGCGATGCCCATGGCGACCGCGCCGATGGCGAAGTGCAGCGTGCCCATCAGCGCCGAGGCCGTGCCGGCGATCGCGCCATGCGCCTCCATGGCCAGCACCGAAGTCGTCGGGATCACCAGGCCGAGGAACCCGTAGCCGACGAACAGCAGCGCCGCCATGACATCGAGCCGGTCGACGCCGGACGCCATCACCGCGAACAGCACCACCATCGTCGTCGCATAGCCGACCACCGCGACCCGCACCACCGGCCTCAGCCCAAACCGTTCGGACAGCATCCCCGTCAGTTGCGACATGCCGATGAAGGCGACTGCGTTGATCGAGAAGAACATGCTGTAGACCGACGGCGACAGCCCGTAGTGATCTATCAGGATGAAGGAGGAACTCGACAGGTAGACGAAGAAGCTCGCCAGCCCGAAGCCGCCGATGGCCGCCAGGCCAAGGAAGTTGCGGTCGCCCATCAGGAAGCGGTAGGCCGAGAGCGCGGTGCCGAACGAACTGCCTGCACGCGTCTCGACCGGCCGCGTCTCCTTGAGCGAGGTCGCCAGCAGGATGGTGGCGAGCACCGCCCCACCCGTCACCGTCCAGAACACCGCACGCCAGCCGAAATTCTCGATGATGACGCTACCGGTCAGCGGCGCCAGGATCGGCGACACCGAAAACACCAGCATCAAGAGCGACATCAGCTTGGCAGCCTCGGTGCCGGTGTGCAGGTCACGCACGATGGCGCGCGGCACCGCCATGCCTGCGCTGGCGCCGAGCCCTTGCAGGAAACGGAAGGCGATCAGCCATTCGACCGAGGGTGCCAGCGCCGAGCCGATGCCGCCGACCATGAACAGTGCGAGGCCGCCATAGAGCGGCAGCTTGCGCCCGACCATGTCGGAGATCGGTCCGACGACGATCTGGCCAAAACCCATGGACAGAAAGAAGATCAGCAAACTCATCTGCACGGCAGCGGTGCTGGCCTGCAGATCCGCGCCGATCGAAGGCAGCGCCGGAAGATACATGTCGATGGCGAACGGGCCGATGGCGGACAACAGGCCGAGCACGACCGCGATGCGGAGGAATTGGGGACTCATGATAGCGGGTTTCTTTCAAATCTGGTTTGCCGACCGGGCGTGTGTAATCCTAGGACGTACCGTCCCGTGAAATTCCGACTTCCTGCGGAGGAAATTCCTTTAAGATAAGTCCATAAATTTAGACACTCTTGTCTAATTCGTCAATCACCTCTATATAGTTTTCATGAAGCACGACGTTTCTCCTGACACCATCCCGCCACGCGGCCATGAGGCCAAGCGCGCCTCCATCATGGACGCTGCCGGCGAGGTGTTCTGCCGCGAAAGCTTCGCCGGCGCCAATATCGACATGATTGCCGCCGAGGCCGGCGTTTCGCGCCAGACGATCTACAACCACCATGGCGATAAGGAGAAACTCTTCGTCGCCATCGTCCGCGACCTTACCGAGCGCTGCAATGCCGGCATCTTCGCCACCATTTCCACCTTTCCGGACCAGCCGAAGGACCTTGAAGCCGATCTGATCGCCTTCGCTGTGCGCATGAACCGCAACTGTATCTGCAACCGCGATGGAAAATTCCTGCGCAAGCTGATCCAGACCGAGGGCGAGCGCTATCCCGAGCTGTTTGCCGAATGGCGCGAACAGGGACCGGGCAGGACATGGCCGGCTATCGCCGCCCGTTTCGCCCGCCTCGCCCATGCCGGTTTCCTCGACATCGAGGACCCCGACGTCGCGGCCCGCCAGTTCCTGGCCCTTGCCAATGCCGAATTGCAGACGACCTTCATGCTTGGCGGCACGCCGACCGATGATGAGGTGCTGCAATCGGCGACACATGGCGTGCGCACATTCCTGCGCGCCTTCGGCAAGCGGCAGCCGGCGGCCGACGCGCAAAAGCACAGCGCGCTCGCTGGCGCCTGAGCGATCAAATCTGAGGCATGCCCTCTCGCATCTGCGCTGCCGGCGTCTATATCCGGTTTACGCCGCGCTCAAGCTTGATTACAGCTATGCGGACGATTCAACGGAACCCGACAGCCACATGGCCGACGACCACATTCGCTACGACATTCTGGCCCAGGAGGCATTGCGCGGCGTCATGCGCAAAGTCCTGGCCGAGGTCGCGCGCACCGGCCTTCCCGGCAACCATCATTTCTTCATCACTTTCCTGACCGGCGCCCCGGGCGTGCGCGTATCTTCCCGCTTGCGCGAGCGCTATCCCGAACAGATGACCATCGTCATCCAGTTCCAGTATTGGGACCTGAAGGTGACCGACACCGGCTTCGAGGTCGGGCTGTCTTTCTCCGACGTGCCGGAAAAGCTGGAAATCCCGTTCTCGGCCGTGCGCGGCTTTTACGACCCGTCCGTCAATTTCGAGCTCGAATTCGATGTGAAGACGGAGACCTCGGCAGAAGAGGAGTTGGCCGGCCAGCCCGCTTCCGAACCGCTGGCCGCCGTCGCCGAGAAAAAGCCGGAAAAGAAGAAGACCGCTGAGGCCGAAAAGAAGCCTGCCGCGGCCGACGCCGTCGCCAAGGGCGCCGAAGTGGTGTCGCTCGACGCCTTCCGCAAGAAGTGATCCGACGGGCCGCGCGACATGGCCGACATCGTCAATCTCCGCCAGGCCCGCAAGCAAAAGGCACGAGCTGAGAAGGGGCGCCTGGCAGAACAGAACCGGACGCTGCACGGCCGTTCCAGGGCCGACCGGGAGCGTGACCGTCTGATCGCCGAGAAAGCAGAAACGTTTGTCGCCGGCCATCGCCGCGAAGCCTCGGGCGATCCGGATTCCCCGAGCATCGGACCGAAAAGTGCGCCGCGGTTTTCGGATAAATCCGATGCTTGAAGTGAAATGAGTCACGTCCGGTGAGCCCGGTCGAGAAACGCTCGGTGACCATTCGCGGCCATCGCACCAGCTATTCGCTCGAAAAGCCGTTTTTCGACGATCTCGTCGCCATCGCGGCCGCGCGCAAACTGACGCTCGCCGCCCTCGTCGCCGAAATCGACGAGGCCCGGCCGCGCGATGCCAACCTGTCCTCGGCGCTCAGGCTCTACGTCCTGGATTGGGCAAAGCGAGGGATGAAACCGGTCTAGGTAGAGCTATCCGCCGCCCAGCGACTTCAGCAGATTGTCGATCGACGAAGGTTCAAGCGTGGGTTTTGGCGCGGATCCTGATGGCGGCGGGTTGTCATTGGCCGGCGGCTGAGGCGCGCGCTCGATTTTCTGCGCCTGCTCAGCCGCCGCCCTGCGCTGGGCGTCGAGCTTTGCCTTTTGTTCCGCAGCGATCCGCCTCGCCTCTTCCGTCCGCCTCGCCTCTTCCGCTTTCCGGCGTTGCTGTTCCTCGGCTTTCGCCGCCTCGTCCGCCGCTTTTTGCGCCGCTCTGGCTCTCGCTTCGGCATCCGCCCTGGCCCTTGCTTCCGCCTCGACCTTGGCTTTGGCCTCGGCTTCAGCCTTCGCCTGTGCATCCGCCTTGGCTTTGGCCACGGCTTCAGACCTCGCCTGCGCATCCGCTTTGGCCTTCGCCTCCGCTTCGGCTCGAGCCTTTGCCTCGGCTTCAGCCTTCGCCCTCGCATCTGCCTCGGCTTGCAGCCGCGCCGCCTCCTGCTGCTTGCGCAATTCCTCGGCTGCCCTCTCACGCTCGGCTTGCAGGGCCGCGTAGTAACGCACCTCGCGCCGCAGCCGCTGTTTTTCAAGCAGTGCCGCCTGCATGGCCTCGACCCGCTGCTGTTCCTTTTCAAGCGCGCGCTGGGTCAGGAACTGCGCCAGCGGCTCACTGTCGAATTGCCGCTTCGCGGCGCCGAACGGCCCGTCGACGCTGAAATTCACAGTCGGATCGGAGCCGACCAGCGCTTCGTCGCCGGGCCGATAAGTGATCGAACCACCGGTCGCGACCGTGCTGGCGTTCAGGTCCGCCGTAATGTCGGCGGACAGCTTCGCCGCCGGATTTTCAAGATTGACCGGCGGTGCCCTCAGCGTGCCGCCGGCAATTGTGAAGGCTATGTCCGTATCCCCGGCCGGAAAACTGCCGTCTGCGGCGATCTGCGGCGCGAAGCCGGCGGTCTTGGCCGCATCGATATCGCGCCCGATCGCATCGGCCCTGGCGATGAAGGCGCCAAAGGCGTCGGGATTGACGCCGGCAATGGTCAAGCCCTTCAGCGCCGCCGTGCCGGAACCGGACAGCGCCGCTACCATCGCATCGACCGATTTGCCGCTGGTCGAAAGCGCTGCCGAGAAATCGCCGCTTCCGCTGATGCCGGCCTGTGGCATCACGGTTGCCAGATCGGCGCCGGCAAGTTTCATCTGGCCGGAGAAAAGCCCGGTGCCGTCATTGTTCTTCAGCTCGAACAGCCCGGAAAGCGCGCCGCCTGAGAACTTTGCCTTGAGGTCCGAAACGCGGATGCCTTCCTGGTCGAGCTTCAGCGAAAGCGCCGCGTCATAGGCCGTGGCAAGCGGGCCGGCGACCAGCGATGCCGTGGTCAGGTCGAGTTCGGCTGTGAAAGGCAGGCTGGGCTTCTGGCTGAACGGGGCGGTCGGCCAAGCCCCGCCGGCGCCCAGGAAGGCCTGATCACCAAACAGCGCCACCGCCATCGGGTCGAGATCCAGTTCATCGAGTACCAGCGCGCCGGCAAGATGCGGCACCCCGTCCTTGACGTCAACATTGACGTCACCGGAAACCGCCGCCTCGTTGATGGCGCCGCTGAGGCCGGACAGCACCAGAAGGCCGTTGCCGAAATCGGCGTCGGCCGCAAACCACGTCGACATGCCTGTCCCCATGCCCGGCAAGCCGACGCCTGTCGTCATCAGCCACGGCTCGATGTCGGCAGCTTCCAGGCTGACCTTGCCCTTGGCGGTGGCGCCTTGTGGCGTGCCGGCGAATGTCCCGTCGAACCCAGCCTTGAAATCGTTGCCGGTGAGGTTGAAGCTCGTCGCCATGCCGCCGCCAAGCGTGCCTTTCGCCGAGACATCGGTGGTCGCCTCGCCAAGCATGCCGAGCGGCAGCGCCGGCAGCCCGTAAAGCGCCAGAAGTGCGGTGGCGTCGGCATTCCTGGCGTTGAAGGTCAGTGACACCGGCGCATCGAGAAGCCGCTCGGCCATCCCTTTGCCGGACAGCGATGCTGAAAACGCCGAGCCACCTGCCCTGCCTTGCGCGCTGACCGCCAGTCCCGTCGTGCCGTCGCCATTGGCGGCGGCACTCGTCACCAGATCGATGCGCGCGTCCTGGAACAGCTCGGGATAGGCCGCCACGCGTCCCGCCAGTCCCTTCAGCACGGCATTGTCCGGATAGTGCTTCGCCGCCACATCGACCAATGGCTTGAGGTCGACGGCGACCACGGAGGCATCAAGCTTGCCGGTCGGGCTCACCGGGAAATCCTTGATCCGTCCGGTGGCGCTGATCGACGCGCCGGCAAGCCCATTGAGCGAAAGCCGGTCGATTTCGAGCAGCCCATCGCGTAGCCTGAGCGCCGTATCGACCGTATCGGCGGTCAGCCCGCCGGCACTGACCGGCCCGGCCTTGATCTGGAAATCGAGGTCGCGGTCGGAAAAACGGTTGGCGCCCTTGTCGCTGATGAAGATCGAGGCGAAGGCGGCGAGGCCGTCGACATCGAGCTCGCCACCTTCGAGCCGCATCAGCACCGACGGCCTGGCGTCGTCGGGCTGGCTGGAATCGATGCGACCGGAAAATTTCGCCTTGCCGAGAACGAGTTCGAGGTCGCTGAAGGCCTGCCGCTTCCCGGTCAGGTCGACCTTGGTCTTGAAGCCGGCGGCCGGCAGCCGGCGGATCGCCTCGTCGACATCTTTCGACAGCCAGGCGGCAAAGCCGGAAGGCTGCCCCACCGCCAGAAGCAGCGAACCGGTGAAGCCGAAATGATCCTCGACGCTGAGCATACCATTTGCCTCCAGCCTGGCACGGCCGGGCAGTGTCGCAGCGAGCGACTTCACCGACCAGCCGGCATCGGCCGGCTCGGCGGAAAGGCGCACGTCGCGAACTGTCGTGTCGCCGGCCACCACCGCCGGCAGCTTCACCTCGACGGTGCCCGGTATGGTCGGCTTGGGCAGGTCGAGCAGCGCCTGCTCCAGCGCCGCGACACGCGCCGACAGCGTCAGTCCGGCGTCGGCCGCGGCGCCGACGGCTTCATCGAACTGCACCTGTGCGCCATCGGCCTCGATCGAAAAGCTTGGGTTCGGCCCAAGCTCGACGGCAGCCTTGCCGTCGGCGGTGTAGGGATTGTCGAGCGGCCCGGTCTCGAAGCGGAATTCGTCGACACCAAGCTTCCGGTGGTCGAGCGAAAATTTGCCGTTCAGCCTGAACCCCGGCTCCGGCTTGCCGGCGCTGGCCTTCATCGTCCCACCGTCCGTGCCGTCAAGCTGCGTCGAACTCTTGTCGACACCATTCGTGTCAGAACTTGCGACCTTGAACTGACCCGTATAGATCGCGGCGCCATTGACGATGCCGGCATTGCCATCCGCTTCGATGACCAGCGGATAGGCGTCTGGATCGAGCTTGAGCCGAACTCGCATCTGCCCGTCACTGCCGGCCTTGCCGGTGGAGGCGATGACCGTGCTGCGCAAGCCGTCGAGCCAGAGCGAACCACCCATCCGCCAAGGTCCGGCCAGCGATTTGGCAGAGATCGTCGAGTTGATCTCGGAAAGCAGATGGCTGCGCCCGCCGGCAGCATGGCGCAGCGCGATCTCTCCCTCCGTCACCGTCAGCTTCTCGATCGAGATCTGGCCGGGATCGAAGGGTGACGACGGGCGTATCGCCCAGTCGACCGTACCATCGGCGGCAATGTCGATCGTCGCCTTCGGCCGCACCAGCCGCATGTCGAAGATCAGCACTTCGCCGCTCAGGAAGGGCGCCAGTTCCGCATCCATCGAAAAAGTCTCGACGGTCATTGCCGGCTGGCCGCCGGGGCCACCGGCAACGGTGACGTTCGAAAAGGTCACGGAGGGAAACGGCAGCAGTCTCGCCGTCGCATCGCCCTGAACGGTTACCTTACGGCCCAGAATGGCGCTTGCCTCACGCTCGAAATCGGCACGGTAGCTTGTCCAGTCGATAAAATACGGCACCACCAGCGCCGCACACAGCACCAGCACGAAAAGGCCACCGAAGATCACGAACAGGCGTGCGAGCATCAACTCCCAAGCAGTTGATTGAAAATCAGCCGCACTCTACCCGCATCAGCGTGTTGATAAAGAGGCAAATCGATCGCTCCAAGAGCAAAAAGCTCTAGTCGGCCGGCAGTATCTTCCCAGGGTTCATGATGTTCAGCGGGTCGAGCGCCTGCTTGATCGTGCGCATGATGTCGACGCTGTGGCCAAGTTCATGGCGCAGGAAGCCGACCTTGCCTTGTCCGATGCCGTGCTCGCCGGTGCAGGTTCCATCCATGCCGATCGCCCGCATGTTCAGCCGCGCGACAAACTCTTCCGTCTGCTCGATTTCCTTCGGATCGTCCGCGTCCATCAGCACCAGTACATGGAAATTGCCGTCGCCGGCATGGCCGACGATCGGCGCGATCAACCCCATCTCGGCGATGTCGGCCTCGGTTTGCGTGACGCATTCGGCAAAGCGCGAGATCGGCACGCAGACGTCGGTCGACAACCCCTTGGCGCCCGGCCGCAGCGTCAGCGACGACCAATAGGCGTCGTGCCTGGCCTTCCACAGCTTCGTCCGCTCCTCGGCGACGCTGGTCCACAGGAACGGGCCGCCGCCATATTCCTCGGCGATCATGCCGAAGGTCTCGGCCTGCTCGGCAACGCCGGCGTCGCTGCCATGGAACTCGACGAACAGGCATGGGCTTTCGGGATAATCGAGTTTCGAATAACTCTTCATCGCCCGCATCTGCAGCGCATTCACCAGTTCGATGCGTGCCACCGGAATGCCCATCTGGATTGTCGCGATCACCGCGTTGCAGGCCGCCTCGACGCTTGGAAACGGGCAGACGCCGCCGGAAATCGCCTGCGGAATGCCCTGCAGCTTCAGGGTCAGCTGGGTGATGATGCCGAGCGTGCCTTCAGAGCCAATCAGGAGCCGCGTCAGATCGTAGCCGGCCGAGCTCTTTTTTGCGCGCTTGCCGGTCGTCACGGTCTCGCCGTCGGCCATCACCGCCGTCAGCGACAACACATTCTCGCGCATCGTGCCGTAGCGCACCGCATTGGTGCCCGACGCCCGCGTCGCCGCCATGCCGCCGAGCGATGCATTCGCGCCCGGATCGATCGGAAAGAACAGGCCGGTGTCGCGCAGATGCCGGTTGAGATCCTCGCGCGTCACACCGGGCTCGACCGTGCAGTCGAGATCCTGCGGGTTGACCGCGAGGATGCGGTTCATCCGCGACATATCCAGCGAGATGCCGCCGCCTGGCGCGTTGGTATGGCCCTCCAGCGAAGAGCCGACGCCGAAGGCGATCACCGGCACGCGGTGCGCGGCGCAGGCCGACACGATCTCCTGCACCTCTGCCGTCGTCTCCGGAAATGCCACACCGTCAGGCGCCTGGGTCGGAATGTAGGTGGTGGTATGCGCGTGCTGGGCGCGGATCGCCTCGCCGGTCTGGAACCGCTCGCCGAGCCGCTGCTTGAGGATGCCGAGCACCGCGGCGATGCCTTCTTCGTTGCGCTCGACCGGATTGAGGTCGCTCAGAGCCATCTATTCCTCCGCGAATGGACCAGTGTCCACCCTTGTTATGGACTTATGGATGGGTAGTCTCACCAACCACGTCCTGTCCAGCGAGAAGGAAGTTTTCGATGTCCACCCCTGCCCCCTTCGTCTCTCGTGCCATGGACATCGAGAAGGACTGGATCGACTACAACGGCCATCTCAACATGGCTTATTACAACGTGCTGTTCGACCGCTGCTCCGACGAAGCGTTCGAAATGATGGGGATGGGGCTGGATTATGTGAAGCGGCGGCGGCTGACCATCTACACGGCGGAAGTCCATGTCTGCTATATCAGGGAGCTGCATCTCGATCACAAGGTCAATGTCTCCTTCCAACTCCTCGACCACGACGACAAGCGGCTTAGGGCCTACCAGGAAATTCGTCATGTCGACGGTTGGCTCGCTGCCACTTCCGAATCACTGTCGCTGCATGTCGACATGTCCGGACCGAAGGTGGCGCCCTTCCCGGCCGATGTTCTGGCCAAGGTGGAAGCGCTGCGCGCCGCCCATGCGGCGCTGCCGATGCCTGAGCGCGCCGGCCGTTCGATCGGTATTCGTCGCAAGACGCTTGAACCGCAGTCCCGTTAACCTTACCAAGGTTTTAACGTGAACAAGCCGAATTGAGGCGTTGAACGACTCAGCGCGGCGTTCGAAAACCGTACGCACGAGCGGCGGGGGCTGAAGCGGTTCGGGGAACGTGCATGAAAACCGACATCAAGGTCGAGGCGGACAGGCTGGCGGCCGACCCACGCATCACCGACTATGATTTCTGGCGCTCGCTGAAGAACCTCAACAACGAGATCTTTCACATTGCCAACAACAACGAGCCGATCCCCTTCGCCATGATCCGCTGGCGCGCCATACTGAAGCAAGCGCGGATGAAGCGCGGGCATGCCTGACGGGCAGCGCTTAATTCCTCAACCGTCAGGGCTGCCGCTTCACTGCCGCCAGCGGCGAACGCGCCACCACGGGTGACGACTGGATGATCGCGGTGTTGGTCATCGCAAACGGAATGATGCGGTCGATCACCCGTTCGAGCTCGGCCACCGAGCCGACATGCGCCAGCGCGATGAAACAGTCCTCGCCGGTCACCCGGTCGCATTGCGCGATTTCCGGCAAGTCGCGGATGATCTCGGCCACCACAGCCAGTTGCCCGGGCACGGGCCTGATGCGCAGCCATGCCGACAGTTTCATGCCGAGCGCGGCCGGATTGATCCGCACCGTATAGGCCTCGATCACGCCGCTCTCCTGCAGCCGCCGAATGCGCTCGGCCACGCTCGGCGCCGACAGGCCGACCGAGCGCGCCAGTTCAGCGGTGCTGGTGCGCGCATCCTTTTCCAGCAGGCGCAGGATTTTCAGATCGGCCGCATCCAGGTCGGAATTTTCGTTTCGAAGGCGTTTCAGGGAAAACTCCTTGGTTTTGGAAAACCAACGGTCGCTTTCGCTGGTCATCATCCATATAAACCGGAACGATCGCCTGCGATAATGATCCTATGGATGATCCAGCGCAAGCCCCTGCTGCAATTCCTGCGCTCGCCGGCCCTGTCTTTGGCAAGCTGGCGACCTCACTGCCGCCGCATGTCTGGTTCGGCGTCAGCGCCGTGTTCCATTATCTCGGGCCGGCTTTCGCCGTGCTGCTTTTCCCGCATGTCGGCGTGCTCGGCATGGCGTGGCTGCGCATCGTCACGGCCGTCCTGGTCTTCGCGCCGCTGACCCGGCCCTGGACGGTCTTCGCCCGCGCCGACCGGCCGACACGACTGCTGCTTCTCGCTTTTGGCGCTTGCCTCGGCGTGATGAATTGCTCCTTCTACCTGGCGCTCGACCGTTTGCCGATCTCGCTGGTCGCGGCGATCGAATTCGTCGGCACCATCGGCGTCGCGCTGGTAGGCGTCAGAAGCCCGCGCAATCTTGCAGCCCTTGCCGTTGCCGTCATCGGCACCTTGCTGCTGATCGATGTCAAATGGTCAAGCGACCCGATCGGCCTGTTCTGGGCCTTCCTCAACGGCGCGCTGTTCGTCGGCTATATCGTGCTTGGCCATCGCGTTGCCTGCGCCGGCGCTGGCGACGGCATCGCCGGCCTGGGTGCCGCCATGGCGGTCGCCTGCCTCATCGTGCTGCCGATCGGCTTCACCGATGCGCTGCCGGCCTTCTCGGCGCCGCCACTGCTCATCGCCGCCATCGGCGTCGGCATATGCTCCTCGGTCATCCCTTATATCTGCGACCAGCTTGCCATGTCGCGGCTGCCGCGATCGAGCTTCGCGCTGATGCTGTCGTTGCTGCCGGTCACCGCCACGCTGATCGGCGTCATTGTGCTCCGCCAGATACCCAGCCCCACCGATTGCCTCGGCATCGCGCTGGTGGTGGCAGGTGTCGCTTTCCACAAACCGGCGCGTGACTAGAGCATCGGACCCAAAAGTGGCAGCCGGTTTTGGGAAAATCCGATGCTCAAACCAAAACATGGAGCGGCGGCACGGTTCGACCTGAGAGTCCGCCGCTCTATGCCAGCTTCTCCCTGAGGAAGGCGCTCGTCCGTCCCCAGGCGAGGTCCGCCGCGTTCTTGTCGTAGCGGGCCGCGGACGTGTCATTGTTGAAGGCATGATTGGCACCTTCATAGACATAGATCGTGTACTCGACCTCGGCTGCATCGAGCTCCTTCCTGAAGGCGTCGATGCCGGCATTGATGCGGGTGTCGAGCCCGGCGTAATGCAGCAGCAACGCCGCCTTGATCTTCGGCACATCCTCGGCCTTCGGCTGCATGCCGTAATAGGCGACAGCGGCAGCCAGATCCGGCGCGTTGGCAGCCAGTGTGTTCACCGTGCCGCCGCCCCAGCAGAAGCCGACCGCGCCGACCTTGCCGTTGCCATCCGCGTATCCCTTGAGGAAAGCGACGGTTGCGACCGCATTGGCGATGGTCTGCGCCGGATCGAGTTTGGAAAACTGCTCACGCGCCTTGTCTTCGTCGGCCGGCGTGCCGCCGAGCGGTGACAGGAAGTCCGGGGCAAGCGCCACAAATCCTTCCAGCGCCACGCGCCGCGCCACATCGCGTATATGCGGGTTGAGCCCCCTGTTCTCATGCACGACGATGACGGTGCCGAGCTTGCCGGACTGGCCGGCCGGCTTGACCAGATAGCCCTTCATCTCGCCACCGCTGCCGGGATAGCTGATGTCCTCGCCCATCACGCGTGAATCGTCCTCGGCAATGATCCCTGCCCGGGCCGAATTCGCAGCCAGCAGCGGCGCGATTGCGGCCGCCGCCGCACCTGATCCGGCAAGCCTGGTCAACTGTTCCATGAAGCGCCGCCGGTCGAGCGTCAGATGCGTGTATTCGTCATAGGCGTCGATCATCGCCTGGGTAATGGCGGGTGTCGTGACGGCTGGGCCGGCAGGGCTAGGTTTCGTCATGGCGCTCTCCTCGGCTTCGGGAAACACTCCCGCCGCGCAACATAGGGTCGAAGCCCGCATGGTCCAGTCACGGATCAGTGAGGCCCTAGCATGCACTCCACAACGCCGGTCGGCCTGCATTGGCTATGGACCGTCGAAGCGATTTCCTTAGCTAGGATATTCAAGGCGACAGCCTTCTTCGGCGTCGTCGCCAAGGCCTGTCAGCTGGTCTCGGCCCGAAAGGCCATGACGCGAATGCGCCGCATCTTCATCAAATTTTGGTCATCTCCGACAATCTTGGCGGTGCTGCCGCAGTAAAAACGAAAGCCGCCGGTAGTGATCCTGCCTACCCTGTGGCTGGCTCTGACAAGAAGGAACAACGCCCATGATCTTCCCGACCCCGATCCTTGTAAGCGCATTCGTGCTTGCCGGCGCCGCGCTGCTGGCGCTGCGGTCCGCCGCCTTGGCGGCCAGGCGATCGACGGTCAAGGTCCGCAGCAACCGGCGCCGGCCTGCCGGCAGCCGCTCGAAAACCAACGACTGAACGCCCTATTTCGGCAGCGTATAGGCCATCACGTAATCCCCCGGCTTGGTACCGACCGAGCCATGGCCGCCGGCGACGATGACCACGAACTGACGACCGTCGGCGACCGTGTAGGTCATCGGCGTCGACTGCCCGCCGGCCGGCAGCCGGGTCTGCCAGAGCTGCCTGCCGGTCGTCAGATCATAAGCGCGGAAAAGTCGTCGACCGCAGCACCAAGGAAGGCGACGCCGCCGGCGGTGATCATCGGCCCGCCAATGCCCGGCACGCCGACCTTGAACGGCAGTGGCAGCGGCGTCATGTCGTAGACGGTGCCGTTGCGGTGTTTGTAGACGATCTTGCCGGTCCTGAGATCGACGCCCGCGACATAGCCCCAGGGCGGCGCTTGGCAGGGAATGCCGAGCGGCGACAGAAACGGCTTCAATATCACTGCGTAAGGCGCACCGTCATTGCGATTTAGGCCCTGTTCGCTGCCCTTGGTATCGCCCGGCGGCGGCACGTCCGCGCGCGGGACCAGCCTGGAGATGAACGCCAGGTATGTCGGCATGCCGAACATCACCTGCCGGACCGGATCGACGGCGACGCCGCCCCAGTTGAATGTGCCGAAATTGCCGGGATAGATCAGCGAGCCTTGCAGCGACGGCGGCGTATAGCGGCCCTCGTAGCGCAGTTTCAGGAATTCGATCCGGCAGGCCAGCTGGTCAAACATGGTGATGCCCTACATGTCGGCCCCGGTCAGCGGCTCCGGATTGAAACTCAGATCCGAAGCCGGCTGCGTCGGCGAGGTGTGGTCGCCCTCGATCGCGCCGCCCGGCGCCGGTACTTCGTTGACCGGGACGATCGGCTCGCCGCTGCGCCGGTCGAGTACATAGAGGTCGCCCTGCTTGGTCGGCCCGACCAGCCCCGGCACCACGCCGCCAGCCGTGGTGATGTCGACCAGCGTCGGCTGCGCAGGCACGTCCATGTCCCACAGATCGTGATGCACGGTCTGCCGCACCCAGCGCAATTGGCCGGTGTTGAGATCGAGCGCGGTGATCGAGGAGGAGAATTTCTCGACATTGGCGCTGCGCCCCATACCGAGCTGGTCCGGCGTCTGATTGCCGAGCGGCACATAGAGCAAGCCGAGCTTCTCGTCGGCGCTCGCTGTCGACCACATGTTGGGAGAGTTGTGGGTATAGGTCTAACCCGGCGCCCGTGGCGTCGTCTGGTCCGGATTGCCGGAATCCCAGTTCCAAATCAGGGCGCCGGTGTCGACGTCGAAGGCACGGATGACGCCGGACGGCTCCTGCGTTGAATAATTGTCGTTGACCGCGCCGCCGACGATGATCTTGTTGGCGACGATCAGCGGCGCCGAGGTCGAATAATAATAGCCCGGCTTCGGATATGGCATGTTGGCAAGCAGGTTCAGCGTGCCGCCTTCGGCAAATGTGGGACAGACCTGGCCATTCGCGGCGTCGAGCGCGATCAGCCTAGCGTCGGATGTCGGCAGATAGATGCGTGCCGCACAGGGCTGGCCGGCGGCGATTTTGGCAGCGACATAATAGGACACGCCGCGGCAGGTCTGGTGCTGGCGGTCCTTGTCCAACTTGATCTTGGGATCGAAGCGCCATTTCTCCTTGCCGCTGGCGGCATCGATCGCAATGGCGAAATTGTGCGGCGTGCAAATGTAGAGCGTGTCGGCAACCTTCAGCGGCGTCACCTGATAGGTCGTCTCACTGATATCGTCGGGCCCTTTCACATCGCCGGTGCGATAGGTCCAGGCCGGCTGCAGATTGGCAACGTTTTCGGGGGTGATCTGGTCGAGCGGCGAATAGCGCTGGCCATACGTCGTGCGACCGTAATAGTGCCATTCGCCGGCTGGCACATTGCCGCCGCGATCGGCGGTCGGCGTCACCTTGTCGGTGTTGAGTTCGCCGGCAATATTCTTTGGATCGGTCGTCATCGAATAGCCGGCGACGCCGATCGACGCCAGCACGGCGAGGATCAGCGGCGCGCGACCATCGGGACCGGTGAGCCCGCCCCGCGCCCACGGTGTCAGCAGCCACAACGCGATAAGCACGATAATGCCGCCGCGCGGACCGAGCTCCCACCAGTCGAAGCCGGTTTCCCAGACCGCCCAGCAAAGCGTGCCGATGACGATCGCCGCGTACAGCCACAGCGCCATGGATTTGCGCCTGTAGAGCAGCCAGGCAGCGACGAGGAAGGCTATGCCGGCAATGACGTAATACCAACTGCCACCTAGCGAAGCTAACCAGATGCCGCCGCCGCCGAGTACCAGGCCGATAAGGAAAAGGATGAGGGAGGTGATGACGACAGCCAAAACGATGCTCCTTCGACTGGTGCGCGCTTCGCACGCGTCAATGGGCAACCCGGCATTGCGTTCCTGCCCCGAGCACAACTTTCTCCGGCCCGCCATGGCTGTCAAGCAGGCTGGCGCTATAGGTGGTGTTCTACCGGATTTGTAACTCCCCCGCCTGGATTGAGAACAAAACGGAGACACTTCTGGCCTTTCGCTGCCGAATCACTACATTCGGGGACAATGTCCGGCTTTTCGGAAGACATGCCCTTTTTTGACGAACCGAATGCGCGGCCCACGGCCCCGTCCGGCATTGCCGCGCGCGCCATGGCTGCCCGCAGCGGCCACACCAATGCGCCCGACTATCTGAACGGGCTCAACCCCGAACAGCGGCTGGCGGTGGAAACCACCGAGGGTCCGGTTCTGGTGCTGGCCGGCGCCGGCACCGGCAAGACGCGTGTCTTGACCACCCGCATCGCTCACATCCTCGCCACGAAGAGAGCCTTCCCGTCGCAGATCCTCGCCGTCACCTTCACCAACAAGGCCGCGCGCGAAATGAAGCAGCGCATTGGCCTGCTGATCGGCGACGGCAATGTCGAAGGCATGCCGTGGCTCGGCACCTTCCACTCGATTGGAGTGAAGCTGCTGCGCCGCCACGCCGAGCTTGCCGGGCTCAAATCCGACTTCACCATTCTCGACACCGACGACGTCGTGCGCCTGATCAAGCAGCTCATCCAGGCCGAAGGGCTGGACGACAAGCGCTGGCCGGCCAGGCAGTTCGCCCAGATGATCGACGGCTGGAAGAACAAGGGGCTTGGCCCTGCCGACATTCCCGAGGGCGACGCCCGCGCCTTCGCCAACGGCAAGGGCCGTGAGCTCTACAAGGCCTATCAGGAGCGGCTGAAGACGCTGAACGCCTGCGACTTCGGCGACCTCCTGTGCCACCCGATCCGCATCTTCCGCGACAATCCGGACGTGCTGAAGGAGTACCACAAGCGCTTCAAATACATTCTCGTCGACGAGTACCAGGACACCAACACCGCCCAATACATGTGGCTGCGCCTGCTGGCCCAGCGGCCGGACGCCGGACGCACTTCTACGTCGACAGGTTTGCGAACGGCCGAAGGCCGCAAGCCCGACCGGGCGTCCGAGCCGTTGCGAGGCCCCCGCGGAGGGCCCGCGCCGGCAGGCGCGGAACAGCCCGTGAGCGAAAGCAAAGTCAACATCTGCTGCGTCGGCGACGACGATCAATCCATCTATGGCTGGCGCGGGGCCGAGGTCGACAACATCCTGCGCTTCGACAAGGATTTCCCCGGCGCCGCGATCATCCGGCTGGAGCGCAACTATCGCTCCACCGCGCATATCCTCGGCACGGCCTCCCATCTTATCGCCCACAATGAAGGCCGCTTCGGCAAGACGCTGTTCACCGAAAAAGTCGCAGAGGACGACGAGAAGGTGCATGTCCATGCCGCCTGGGATTCCGAGGAAGAGGCCCGCGCCGTCGGCGAAACCATCGAAGCCTACCAGCGGCAGAAGCACAATCTCAACGACATGGCCATTCTTGTCCGCGCGTCCTTCCAGATGCGCGAATTCGAGGACCGTTTCGTCACGCTCGGCCTCAACTACCGCGTCATCGGTGGGCCGCGCTTTTATGAGCGCCTCGAAATCCGCGACGCCCTGGCCTTCTTCCGCGTCGTCGCGCAAGGGGCAGACGACCTCGCCTTCGAGCGCATCGTCAACGTGCCGAAGCGCGGGCTGGGCGAAGCCACCATCCGCCAGATCCACGACACCGCCAGGGCGCTCCGCATCCCGATGCTGGAGGCTGCGGAAAAACTCGCCGAGAGCGACGAACTGAAGCCGAAGCCGCGCGCAGCATTGCGGGAAGTCGCCGCCAATTTCGAGCGCTGGCAGAAGGCGCTGGAGACCACGCCGCACACCGAGCTCGCCGAGACCATCCTGGAAGAGAGCGGCTACACCGACATGTGGAAGAACGACCGCTCGGCGGAAGCGCCCGGCCGGCTGGAAAACCTCAAAGAACTGATCCGCTCCATGGAAGAGTATGAATCGCTGCGCTCGTTCCTCGAACATGTCGCACTGGTGATGGACGCCGAGCAGAACGCCGAACTCGACGCCGTCAACATCATGACGCTGCATTCGGCCAAGGGCCTCGAATTCGAGACGGTTTTTCTCCCTGGTTGGGAGGAAGGTCTTTTTCCACACCAGCGCGCGCTCGACGAAGGCGGCCGCTCCGGGCTGGAGGAAGAACGGCGGCTGGCCTATGTCGGGCTGACCCGCGCCAAGAAGAACCTGCATTTGTGGTTCGTCTCCAACCGCCGCATCCACGGCCTGTGGCAATCGACCATCCCGTCGCGCTTCCTCGATGAATTGCCGGAAGCCCATGTCGAGGTCGCCGAAAGCGGCAACAGCTACGGCGGCTACGGCAATGCCTATGGCGGCGGGTCTTTCGCCTCCGGACGGGGCGGCCAAGGCGCAGGAAGGCAGAATCCTTACGGCGCTTCGCGCTTCGACAATGTTGGCGGCACCGAGAAATCCGGTGCCTTCTCCAACACTTACGCGACGCCGGGCTGGCAGCGCGCGCAACAGAACCGCACCGAGGCGACCGACCGCAACTGGGGCTCGCGTTCCGGCCATCAGGTCGAGCGCATCGGCTATGGCGAGACCGACAGCGGCTATGGCGCCGGCCGCACCTCGATCAAAGGCCGCACCATCGACGGCGAACTGGTCGCCAAATCCGTTGCCGACACGCCATCCCCCTTCAATGTCGGCGACCGCGTCTTCCACCAGAAATTCGGCAACGGCAACATTGCTGCCATCGACGGCAACAAGCTGACCATCGATTTCGACAAGGCCGGCCAGAAACGCGTGCTGGACGGGTTTGTCAGCGGGGTGTGAGCATCCGCCCCTCCGCTCACCGATACCGCGCCTGGTTCCATTTGTGGCCGAGCAGCGACAGGATGATGATCAGCCCGTTGAAGAACTGGACATAGAAACCGCTCAGGCCTGCCGCGACGACGCCGGTCTGGATGAACGACACGGTGACGGCGCCGATGGCGCCGCCGACCACGGTACCGACCCCGCCCCAGGTCGGCGTGCCGCCAACGAACACCGATGCCAGCACCGGCAGCAAATAGCCGTCGCCAGCCGTCGGCCACCAGGTGAAGTTGATCATCACCGAAAAGGTGCCGGCGATCGCCGCCCCGATGCCGACGAAGACGAACACTTTCACCCGCACGCGCTTGACGTCGATGCCCATCTGCTGAGCGCTGTCGGGATTGTCGCCGACCACCTTCACCTGCGCGCCGAAGCGATGCCTGTTGTAGAGCAGCGCCGACAGCACGACGAAGCCGATGGCCCAGAAGATCTGCACCGGGATGCCGTAGAGTTGGCTGGAGAAGATCTTGTAGGCCCAACTGTCGGCAAGGCTGGTCAGCGCCGTCGACTTGCCTTCGTTGATAATCTGGATCAGGCCGCGCAGCAGGAAATTCATGCCGAGCGTGGCGATCAGCGACGACAGCCCGCCATAGACGACCAGCGACCCGACCAGGAAGCCGAGCAACGTGCCCGTTGCAATGGCGGCGGCGATGCCGAGGAACGGATCGTAGCCGGCCTGCACGACCAGCGCGAAGACCCATGAGGCAAAACCCATCGTCGCCGGAAACGACAGGTCGATCTCGCCGCAGGTGACGACGAAGACCAGCGGCACCACCACAAACAGCGCTACCGGCAGCGTGGTGAGCACGGAACTGTAGAGATACCAGGTGGTGAAGACGGTCGGGTTGGCGATCATGAACACTGTCATCATCACCACGAACACGGCAAGCGTGCCGAGTGCGGCGCGGTTGTCGAGGATGAAGCCGCGCATCCAGTGATCAGATGGGTGTTTCCACTCTTTCCGGGGATTGCCGGGACGGGAGATGCCGGCGGACGGCTCGTGCAGATCGGGCTCCATTGTCTTGCTCATCGTGCTCTCTGCTCCGGATCGCCGGCGTCGTGCAGTCCCGGCAAACCGCCCGGATGCGCCACGTCTTCCATGAAGTTGATGAGGTCTTCGGCCGACTTGACTTGGCTGCGGTCGGCGGTGAGCGCGACCTTGCCGCGGTCCAGCACGACGAATCGGTCGGCAATATCGAAGACGTGGTGGATGTTGTGGCCGATGAACAGGATCGACCGTCCGCTCGCCCGCACCTGGCGCACGAAATGGAAGACTTTGGCGGTCTCGGTCAGCGACAGCGCCGTCGTCGGCTCGTCGAGGATGATCAGGTCGGCCTGCTTGTAGATGGCGCGGGCGATCGCCACGCCCTGGCGTTCGCCGCCGGAGAGCTGGCCGACGATCGATTGCGGCGTGAACACTTTCGAGGTGAAGCCGATCTCGCGCATCAGCCGGCTCGCCTCCTCGATCTCCTTGCCGACCTTCAGCCAGCCGAGAAAGCCGGTGAGCTCGCGGCCCATGAAGATGTTGCGCACGATCGTCTGCTGCACGGCCAGCGCCCGGTCCTGGAACACGGTCTCGATGCCGGCGTCGCGCGAGCGCGCCGCACTCCATCCGGTCACCGGCTTGCCGCGGATGAGTATCTCGCCGCTGGTCGGCTTGACCACGCCGGAGAGGATCTTAATCAGTGTCGACTTGCCGGCGCCATTGTCGCCGATCAGGCCGACCACCTCGCCGCGGTCGACGCTGAGGTTAACCCCGCCCAGCGCATAGACCTGGCCATAGGACTTGCTGATGTCGCGCAGTTCGATAAGGCGTTCGGCCATTGCGATCCTCGCTTGGTTCCGGCTGCCGGTCGGCCTGTCCGACCGGCATGCCGTATTAGAAAGTCAGCGCAGCGCCTGCTTGGCGAGTTCGGCGACGATCTCGTAATTCTCAGGCGTGACGAAGCCGGCGCCGGTGTCGACATTCATTGGCGCTAGGCCCAGCACCACCTGCTGGCAGAGGCTGAGGATCGGCAGATAACCCTGCAGGAACGGCTGCTGGTCGGCCGTCAGCTGCACCCAGCCGCCCTTGAAGCCCTCGACGATCTGCGGGCTGGTGTCGAAGCCGAAGTTGAAGATATCGCCCGCCTTCCTGCCCGCCGCCTGCATGTAAGTCGGGACGTTGCCAAGCATCTGTCCGCCGGGATAGCCAACCGCCTTGACGTCGGGGTTGTTGAGGAGTGCTGCGGTAATCACCGGAATGGCCAGATTGGGGTCGGAAGCCCATTCGCCGCTCGGCGGCGAGGAGAGCTGGATGACCTCGACGCCCGCCTCTTTCAGGGCGGCGACCGTGCCGCGCTCGCGCGCGCCGCGGTTCTCGTTCTCGAACGGGCCGATCATGATCGCCTTGTCGCCGGCCTTGAGCCCGGCCAGCTTGAACGCCTCGGCGCCGAGCGCGCGGCCCTGCTGCTCCTGCTGGGCGCCGACATAGCCGCCGCCGAACGCTGCCGTGACCTTCGGCACCGGCACGTTCTGGTACATCATCCTGATGCCGTCCTTGTGCGCCTGTTCGGCCAGCGGCATGATCGAAGCATCGCCCGGGTGGCCCATCATGGCGATGCCGCCGGGCTTGACCGCGACGGCCTCGCGCAATTGCTGCACCATCTTCTCGACATCCCACTGGGAAAAGATGTAGTCGACCTTTGGCCCAAGATCGGCCTCGGCCTGCTTGGCGCCATTGTAGACGATGGTGCCGAAGGCGTCGCCCTCGGCGCCGCCGACGAAGAAGCGGATGTGGACGTCCTTGCACCACTGGGCATCGAGCGCCTGGGCAGGCAAGGTGGAGATTGCGGCGGCGAGCGCCGTGGCGGCCGCCAGGACGGTCGAACGCAGAACTGTCCTTCTCATCGTGATGCTCATGCACGTTCCTCCCTTTGTTCCCTCGCAAGCCGAGGGTTTTCGACGAATGCTTCGGCTTCTCGCCGCAATGCTTCGCTGGCCGGCTCCTCGCGCCGGCCATCCTCACGCCGGGTTCGGCAGATACGTCGCCCCTCCTCGGCATTGCTTGAGGTAATCCAGCGCCCGCACCTGCCCTGTAATCTCGAGGTCGCCGCGATAGACCGGGTCGTGCCAGCCCTCGATGTCGATGGCGCCCTTGTAGCCGGCCAGCCGCAACTCGCCGATCACTCGCGTCCAGTCGCTGTCGCCGAAGCCAGGCGTGCGCATTTGCACGAACGGCAGCCGGCCGAACACGCCATGCTCGCGGATCACGTCCCAGCGCACCGTCGCGTCCTTGCCGTGGACATGGAAGATGCGCGGCGCCCATTTGCGGATCTGCGGGATCGGATCGATCAGATAGACGAGCTGGTGGCAGGGCTCCCATTCCAGGCCGAGATTGTCATCGGGCAATTCGTTGAACATCAGCTCCCAGGCGTCCGGATTGTGGGCGATGTTCCAGTCTCCATCAGCCCAGTTGCCGTCCATCGCGCAATTCTCGAAGGCGATGCGCACGCCCTTGTCGGCGGCGCGCCGAGCCAGTGGTCCCCAGACCTCGCGGAAGCGCGGCAGGCTGTCGGGCAGCGGCTTGCCGCGGAGGCGGCCGGTGAAGCCGCTGACCATCGAGGTGCCGAACAGATGCGCATGGTCGATGATTGTTTCCCAAGCCTCGAGCACGCCGCGATCGGATTCGCCGCTTTCCAGCGGATTGCCGAAGACGCCGAGCGAGGAGACGACGACGTCGGCGTCGCCGATCGCCTCGCGGATCTGGCCGGCCAGCCGTGGAAGATCCTTGCCGCCCAGCGTCTGCCAGAAGAAGGGCTGGATGCTCTCGAAGCCGAGCGGCAGGATCGCCTTGATATAGGCGGCCGGGTCATCGAGATTGGCCCGCACCATGGTACCGATCCTGATGTCGAGAAGCGGGTTTGGCATTGTCACCCTTCCTGTGCGATCGCGACCCGGCGCCCGGTTTCGGCGCTTTCGATCGCGCCGAAGACCATGGCCAGGCTTTTGATGTTGTCGGCGCCGCGCGTCTCCGGCTCGGTGCCGGTTTCGACGGCGCGCACAAAATCCTGGATGATGCCGAGATGGCCGCCGATGCGATCTCTCGGATCGAGCGGCGGCACGGCGAACGGCTCTGTGCGATCGAACAGGCCTTCACGGATAGGCCGCGCGACTTCCGCCCTCAGCCCATCATCCTCACCGTCCCAGACCAGGCTGCCGTGCTCGGCGACGATGCGCCATGTGCTCTCCCAACTGGTGCGGAACCCGCCGGCGCACCAGGAGCCGGAATAGGTGAACAGCTTGCCGCCGCCGAGCTCGAAGATTGCGGAGGCCGACGATCCCTGCCGGTACCAGGAATTGACCGGCTCCCATTCCTGGCAATAGACGCTGGCCGGCTCGCCACCGACCATGTAGCGGGCGGCGTCGAAAGTGTGGATCGCCATGTCGAGCAGCAGGACATGGCGCATCTCCTCGCGAAACCCGCCGAAATGCGGCGCGACGAAGAATTCGGCGTGGATGCTGGTTGGCGCACCGATGGCGCCGGAATCGAGAAAACGCCTGATGCGCCTGACGCTGGCGACATAGCGGCGGTTCTGGACGACGGCGTGCACGCGCTTGGCGCGTCGGGCAGCCTCGACGATGGCACGCGCGTTGTCCGGGCTGTCAGCCAGCGGCTTCTCCGTCAGGAGGTGGCAATGATGGGCAAACGCGGAGAGCGCAACCTCGCGCCGGGCCACCGGAACCACGACGTCGAACACTGCGTCGGGTTTGGTCTGGTCGAGGACAGCGTCAAGATTGGTTCCGACGATGACGCCGGCAAGGTCATATTCGCGCGCCCTTACCTTCGCCCTGTCGGCGTCGAGGTCGACAAGGCCGACAATAGCCAACCCGTCGATCTGCCTCGCCGCATCGAGCCAGTGCTTGCTCATCGCTCCGCAGCCGACCAGGACGACATTCATCATCCAGCGCTCCTCCTCCGCTCGGCCCCTCCAGACCGATCGTCACGGCATTCACGGCGTGACCGTAAACGTTTTTCCGTAAACGTTTACGAGAACACACCCGAAGGCGTAGAATGTCAATTGGCCGCTCGCGAAAATCACCTTGATCACCTTGGCCTGAAGAGCGGCCGGTGATAGCCAAGAAAGGGGAGAACTGTCCTTTGGCGTCCAGCATTCACGACCTTGCGCGTCACCTGAACATTTCGATCGGCACCGTGTCGCGCGCGCTCAACGGGCGCGCCGACGTCAATGCCGACACGCGCCAGCGCGTTCTCGATGCCGCGGCAAAGCTGAACTATTCGCCGAACCAGTCCGGCCGCAGCCTGCGGCGCGGCGCCACCCACTCGATCGCCTTCATGCTGCAGCCGCACCCGGGCGACGAGCAATATGGCGAGCCGTTCTTCATTCCGTTCCTGACCGGGCTGCAGGCGAAACTCGCCGAAAGCGGGCTCGACCTGATCGTGGTGATGGGCGCGCCGGGCGACTACCAGCAGGAGCGCCTGCGCCGGGTGGTCGAGACGCGCCGGGCCGATGCGGTGGTGCTGGCCTGGACGCGTCGCGAGGACGAGCGCATCGATTACCTGACCAGGGTCGGATTCCCGTTCGCGACGCTCGGCCGCAGCCGCTCTGGCGGCAACTCCTATCCGTCGCTCGACCTCGATTTCGAAAAAGCCGGGGCCGACGCGGTCGACCGCCTGGTGGCGCGCGGCCATCGCCGCATCGCCGCCATCCGCCCGTCTCTTAACCTCAATTTCGGCTATCTGTTCCTGGCCGGCTATCGCAAGGCCTTACGGCGGCACGATATCGAGGTCGACCCCGGGCTGATCGCGGACGGCTTCATCAACGAGGCCGGCGGATACGAAGTGACGCCTGAGGTGATGCGCTCCAAGGACCCGCCGACCGCGATCATCTTCAATAATGACGCGATGGCACTCGGCGGCTGCAAGGCGCTGGCCGAGATGGGCATCAAGCCCGGTCACGACATTGCGGTGATCGTCATCGTCGACACGCCGCTGTGCCGCTATTTTTCACCGGCGCTGACCGGCTTCCGCCCTCCCCTGGAGCCGATGGGACGGCGGCTGGCCGAAATGTTGCTGGCGTCGATCCCGGCCTTTGCCGGCACCGAAGGCGCGCGGATCATCCGTGAGGTCTGGCCGCTGGAGCTGATCGCACGCGACAGCGATTGATGATGGCCGCACTCACCTTCCCCTCTTGTTGTTGATCGGCCGCTCTTCTTGTTATCGGCGAGGAAGCGTTATGGTGGAGCTTTCCGGTCGGCTCGATCACCTCGCTCGCGCTGGCAGCCGCCTATCACCGCTTCGGCCGCTGGCCCACCCTGCACATGATCGAAGACAGACCGGCCACCGGCGAGACGCCGAACGGCTGAACGACAGCGCCCAGGCCTTCCCTCCAGCCACTTCGATCGCCTAGGATGAGCCAGGCGCAGTGGAGGAAATCCATGGGCAAGGGACGAGTCGAGGCATTTACCGATGGCGTCATCGCCATCATCATCACCATCATGGTGCTCGAGTTGAAGGTGCCGCATGGCGCGGAGTTTTCCGTGCTGGCACCTCTATGGCCCACGTTTTTCAGCTACGTGCTGTCCTTCATCTATGTCGGCATCTACTGGAACAATTTGCACCACATGTTCCACACCGTGCAGTGGGTGGATGGCCGCGTGCTGTGGGCGAATTTGCATCTGCTGTTCTGGCTGTCGCTGATGCCCGTCACCACCGCCTTCATGGGCGAAAACCATTTCGCGCCGGTGCCTGTCGCCGTTTACGGTGTTGTCCTGGCGCTTTGCGCGGCCGCCTACTTCATTCTAGTCGTCATGCTGCACCGGCTGCATGGCAACGACACTGCCTTCGCCAGAGCGGTAGGCACCGACCGCAAGGAAAAGATCTCGTTGGTCCTTTATATCGCCGCCATTCCGCTGACCTTCGTCAATCAATGGATCGGCGTCGCGCTCTATGTGCTGGTTGCCATGATCTGGTTCGTACCGGACAGGCGGTTCGAACGGCTGGTCGAAAAATAGGTCTGCCTAGCCCCGCATTGCTTTCAGCTTCTCCGCCACGGAGGCCGCAAGATCGGCATAGCGCTCCTCGAGCCGCTCGGCCGCCTTGATCACCGAAAAATCATGGCCAAATTTCTCCAGCGCCATGCGCAGCTTCTCGACGAATTCCGCTTGCTTTTCGAGCGCCGAAAACAGCGTCTTCACTTGCGCTTCGCTGATGTCAGGATTGGCAAGCATTTGCGGCACCTCGCGGCTCATCTGGTCGCCGGTGGCGGTCTGTTCTTTCAGGATCTCGATCCAGTCGGTCAATCGGTAATCTCCTTCTTACGTGGACAGCATGCGCAGCGCCTGCCGATGTGGTCAACCCAAGGATGCCAAAGCGGGCTTGCGCGAGCCCCTCGCCGCGCTAAGTTCGGCGCAACTTGAAACGAGGACGCTATAGCCATGACCACCGATGCCGAAATCCAGAGCGCTTTGCCTGCCCTTGCCTCCGGCAACGCGGCCGTCATCACCGGCGGCGCCAGCGGCATCGGCCTTGCCGCGGCCAAGCGGCTGGCGGCGATGGGCCTGAAAATCGTGCTGGCCGATATTGGCGGCGCGCGGCTCGATGAGGCTGCCGGCGCCGTTGCAACGATTGCCGGCGACAGCGCGGTACTCGCGGTCGCCACCGACGTCTCGAAAGCCGACGAGCTCGACCGGCTGGCCGAAAAGGCGTTCGATGCCTTCGGCGGCGTATCGCTGTTGATGAACAATGCCGGCGTCGGCAACAATCCCGGCAAACCCTGGGAGAACCGCGACGCCTGGAAGCGACTGCTGGACATCAATTTCTGGGGCGTCGTCCATGGCGTCGAGGCCTTCACACCCCGCATGCTGGCGACCGGAAGGCCGGGCCTGATCGTCAACACCGGCTCCAAGCAAGGCATCACCACGCCGCCCGGCAACCTTGCCTACAACGTCTCCAAATCAGGCGTGAAGACCTTCACCGAAGGCCTGGCACATGCGTTGCGCAACGAGCCGGGTGCCAACATCGCCGCGCATCTGCTCATCCCGGGGTTCACTTTTACCGGCCTGACCGAAGGTGCAACCGAAAAGCCCGCCGGCGCCTGGACAGGCGAGCAGGTGATCGACTTCATGCTGGCCTCGCTGGTGCGTGGCGACTTCTACATCCTGTGCCCCGACAACGAGGCGACACGGCCTATGGACGAAAAGCGCATGGCCTGGGCGATCGGCGACATCATCGAGAACCGCCCTGCTCTGTCGCGCTGGCATCCGGATTACAAGGAGCCTTTCGCGGCGTTCATGGAAAGCTGACGCTCACGCCGCATGTGTGTTCGAGCCGCGCTTTTGCGCAGCGGCTTTCTTGACCGCCGCATCGGCGATCTTCTGGTCATGCCGTTTCGCCGCTTGTTCACATTTTTTGCGGATCTCCTCGACCTCGGATTCGGTCAGGTGCTCGATGCCGATAAAAGTATTGTGGGCTTTGCCGACCCGGATCAACTCGTCGAGTTTCGTCTGAATCGCCGTGCCATCGCGGTTCTGGGTGTTCTGGATGAGGAACACCATCAGGAAGGTGACGATCGTCGTGCCGGTATTGATGACGAGTTGCCACGTATCCGAAAAGCCGAACAACGGCCCGCTTATCGCCCAGGCAACGATGATCAGAAAACAGACGGCGAATGTCGTCGGCAAACCGGCAAGATGGGCAACGTAGGTGGCGATCTTGGTGAAAAGCTTCTCGATCATGGCAAGAGAAACAACCGGCAACCGCTCCGGGTTCCCTTGCAAGGAGGGATTTCACGGACATAGCCGTGCACGCGCCTGCCAAATCAGGATATTTCGTTTTCCCAGCGGTCGAGGAAGGCCTCGATCGGCATTGCCTGCATGTCGGGGACTGCCTTGGCCAGTTTCTCGGGCGGCCAGTCCCACCAGGCTAGGCTTTCGATCCGCGCGGCGATGTCCGCCGCGAAGCGTTGGCGCAATTGCCTGGCCGGAACGCCGGCGACAATCGCATAAGCAGCTACGTCGCGCGTCACCACAGCGTTGGCGCCGACGATCGCGCCATTGCCAATGGTCACATCAGGCATGATCACCGCGCCATGGCCGATCCAGACGTCGTGGCCGATACTGACGGCCTTTGCCCGCCGTCGTTCCCGAAATCCGGCGTCGACGCCCAGCCAGCGAAAATACTCGTTCGGGCGGTAGCTGAGCTTGTGCTGGGTCAGCCGCTCAATCGGATGCTCCAGCGCGTTGATGCGGCTGTTGGCGGCGATCGAACAGAACTTGCCGATGGTCGTGTAGATCGCCTCGGCGTGGCGCTCGAAATAAGAGAAATCACCCACTATGACTTCACGCAAGATGACCCGCTCGCCGATCGAGGCGTAGCGTCCAAGCTTGCACGCCTTCAATTCCGCGGTCGGGTGGATGCGCGGCTCGGGGTCTTTCAGGACAAGGTTTTCGGGACGGTCCATGCCGGCGGCTTTACGCCCGAGCGATTGGTCCCGCAAGCGGGACCAATCGTCCGTCACCTGTTACCAGAGCCTATTTCGGCTTGCCGTTGGTCCACACCACGTTCTGGCCGTAAAGCGGCACGGTGGTGACCGACATTTTCGCCGAACCGTCCTGCACCTGGCGCGAGTGCGACAGATAGATCAGGGTCTCATTGGTCTTGTCGTAGATGCGGTTCACCACCTGCTTCTTCCAGATCAGGCTGATGCCCTGCTTGAATACCTCCTCGCCGGCCTCGCTCATGTCGATGTCGCTGATGGTGATCGGCCCGGTCTGGCGGCACGAGATCGAGGAATCGGACGGGTCCTCGAACCAGTTGCCCTTTTGCAGGCGATCGATCACGCCGCGGTCGAAATAGGAGACGTGGCAGGTCACGCCTTCGACCTTCGGGTCCTTGATCGCCTCGACGATGATGTCGTTGCCGAGCCAGTCGACGCCGACCTTGCCGACCTCCTGGGAGACAGCCGCACCAGCACCGATGACAAGGCATGCGGCCAAAGCGCCGCCGATCAGTTTTCGCAAGGAAGCCTCCTGCGGTTCGAGTTTTGCCGACCTCAGGTGGGACGGGCGGCGGCGCTTTGCAAGCGGATCATTTTTTGACAGGAATGCCGGTTGCGGCAACGCGACATCTTTGCGCGCGCGAGATCTAACCGTTAAGAGTGTTCGCCCAACAAGCTCCAGGGCGCCGATACGGCGCCAATGAAAATCGCAATGGACACCAATTGATGATGCGTTCAATTCTGGTCGGCATTCTCGTCCTGATGGCGGCGGGCATCGGCTGGCTCACCTTCGACTGGTACCGCGGGCATTATGGCGGCGAGCCGTTCGGCGCGCCGTTCACGCTGGTCGACCAGAAGGGCGCCCCGATCACCGAGGCTGAGTTTCGCGGCCACCCCAGCGTCGTCTTCTTCGGCTTCACCCATTGCCCGGAAGTCTGCCCGACCACGCTGTTCGAACTGGCCGGCTGGCTGAAGACGATGGGGGGCGATGGCAAGAACCTGCGCGCCTATTTCGTAACGGTCGACCCGGAGCGCGACACGCCCGACGTCTTGAAAGCCTATATCAGCAATTTCTCCGACCGCATCCTCGGTATCACCGGTGACCCGGACAAGGTCCACGCCATGGCCAAATCCTTCGGCATCTATTCGAAGAAGGTCGATACGGGCAACGGCGACTACACGATGGACCACACCGCTTCGGTGCTGCTGCTCAACGCCAGGGGCGATTTCGCCGGCACCATCGCCTACGGTGAAAGCCCGGACACCGCCATCGCCAAGCTCAAGCGGCTGGCGGCGGAAGGTTAGAGCATGATCCCGAACCGAAGGTCCGCGACAGCGAAAAGTGAGACCGGTTTTCGGAAAAGATCATGCTCAAACAAAAACATCGTTTGATGACCCAAACGCGGCTTTATTTCACCACTGGAAAGATCGAGGCCGACCGTATCTTCGCGGCGTTCGAAACGGCCTTCGAGGACGAGGGTCTGCCGATTGCCATCCTCGAAGTCGATGAGGATCGCGACATCCAGGAAGTGTCGCTCTATGCTGACGGCGATGTCGACGCCGTCGAGGCGCGCGTGGAAGAGATCCTTGCCGGGCTTGCCTTGTCGAGGCCGATTGCGCGCGAGCCCGTGCCAGATATCGACTGGGTGACGCGTTCGCTGGAGGGACTGAAGCCGGTACGCGCCGGCCGTTTCTTCGTCCACGGCGCGCATGACCGCAGGAAGCGCCACAGCGGCGAACTCGCCATCGAGATCGAGGCGGGCCTCGCCTTCGGCACCGGTCATCACGGCACCACCGCCGGCTGTCTTGAAATGCTGGAACAGGTCGTGCGGCGCGAGCGCCCGCGCAACGCGCTCGACCTCGGCACCGGCAGCGCGGTGCTGGCCATCGCGCTGGCCAAGCTCGCCCATATCCCGGTGCTGGCGACCGACATCGATCCGGTCGCCACAAAAGTCGCCGCCGCCAATGCGCGGCTCAATCACGTCAAGGCGCTCGTCGAAACGGTGACGGCGCCGGGCTTCCACCATCCGATCTTTGCCGCGCGCGGCCCCTTCGACCTCATCGTCGCCAACATACTGGCGCGGCCGCTGATGCGGCTGGCGCCCGAAATGGCCAGGCATATCGCTTTGGGCGGCTCGATCGTGCTGTCAGGCATCCTCGACCGGCAGCGCGACGCGGTGATCTCGGCCTATGTCGGCCAGCAGTTCCGCCATGTCAGGACGTTGCATCGCGAGGGCTGGGTGACAATCCACCTCAAGCGGTGACGCGCAGCGCCTTCAAACGCCAGCCATAAATTCGCTCAGACGTAGCGCGACCTTGCCGCCTTCTTCAGTTCTTCGCGATCGTAGCCGTTCGCTTTCAGCGTTTCGTCGTCAAAGCCAAGCAGAACGCCGCTCACATAGCGGCTCGCTTCGCGCTGGCGTGCTTCGATGAGAGCGTTCACAGCACTTCTGAAAAATCCGCGTCTGGCTGAAATCGTGGACATGATGGTCTCCTTTGCAGGGCAATAAGACTCTTTCCTCCACGTCAAAAAGGTAAGCTCTGCTGACCTGTTTGAAAATCGCTGATTCTGCATGGCGTCTATGCGCAAAAGCGATGCTGCTGGACCAAATCCCGCCGATTGTCAGGCGCCTGACGCTGTAGCACTTTGATCTTGCGCTGATTTTCTCCGAACCGAAGATCCGCCCAGCAAAAGTCGATTCCGATTTTCAGGGTCATGCGCTACGGTCGCGCTAGAGCATCGGACCCAAAAGTGGAAACCGGTTTTGGGAAAACCCGATGCTCAAACAAAAAGCTAGATGTGAGCGGCGGCACGGTTCGACTTGAAAGTCCGCCGCTCACATCCAGCACCCAAAGAGAGGCCATGATGTTCCAGACCTTTGATTCCGCCGGCGACCCCGCTGTCGCCAAGCCGCGTGTGGCGCTGCTGCGTCAATGGCTGGCGGCCAACGGCTTGGATGGCCTCATCGTGCCTCGTGCCGACGAGCATCAGGGCGAATATGTCGCCGACCGCTCGGCGCGGCTGAAATGGCTGACTGGCTTCAGCGGTTCGGCCGGCGTCGCCATCGTGGCCGGCGACCGCGCCGTCATGTTCGTCGACGGGCGCTACACGCTGCAGGTGCGCCAGGAGGTCGATCTCGACATCTTCTCGATCGAAAGCCTGGTCGACAATCCGCCCGCCACCTGGATCAAGGACAATCTCGGCAAGGGCGTGCGGCTTGGCTTCGATCCGTGGCTGCAGACGATCGGCGACGTGAAAGCGCTGAAAGCTTCGGCCGAAAAATCGGGGGCGGTTTTGGTGCCGCTCGAGAAGAATCCAATCGACGTCATCTGGAAGGACCAGCCCGAACCGCCGCTGGCGCCGGTCGAGCTCCATCCGATCGCCTTTGCCGGCGAACTGGCCAAGGATAAGCTGGCACGGCTGGCCGAGGCCATCGGCAAGGACGGCGCCACCCATGCCGTGCTGACCGACCCGTCCTCCATCGCCTGGGCCTTCGACATCCGCGGCGGCGACGTGCCGCACACGCCGCTGGCACTCGGCTTCGCCGTGCTCGCCGCCGATGGGTCGCATCTCCTTTTCATGGACCAACGCAAGTTTTCGCGCACCGTCGCGGCCTATCTGACGCAGCTCGCCGAATTGCACGAACCCAGTGAATTCGAAGCGGCGATCGCAGGATTGGCCAAGGGCGGCGCGAAGGTCGCGCTGGATCCGGTGCTGGCGGCGGAGAAGCTCAGGATGCTGGTCGAGGATAATGGCGGCACCGTCATCACTGCACCCGATCCTGCCCGCATTCCACGCGCGACGAAAAACCAGGCCGAGATCAACGGCGCCCGCGCCGCGCATCGCCGCGATGGCGCCGCGGTGGCCAAGCTGCTTTGCTGGCTCGACCGCCAGGAACCCGGCAAGCTCGACGAGATCGCGGTCGTCACCAAGCTCGAGGAGTGCCGCCGCAGCACCGGCGAGGAAACGCAAATGCCGCTGCGCGACGTGTCCTTCGACACCATCTCGGGCGCTGGCCCGAACGGCGCCATCATGCACTACCGCGTTTCCCACGCCACCAGCCGAAAGCTTCAGTCTGGCGAGTTGTTCCTGCTCGATTCAGGCGGACAGTATCAGGACGGCACCACCGACATCACCCGCACCGTGCCGATCGGCACACCGACCGAGGAAATGCGCGAACGCTTCACGCTGGTGCTGAAGGGCATGATCGGTATTTCCATGCTGCGCTTTCCCCCGGGCACGCGCGGCTCCGAGATCGATGCCGTGGCGCGCCTGGCTCTGTGGAAACATGGCTGCGATTTCGCCCATGGCACCGGCCACGGCGTCGGCTCCTATCTGGCCGTGCACGAGGGCCCGCAGCGCATCGCAAGGACCGGCACCGAAAAGCTACTGGCAGGCATGATCGTCTCCAACGAGCCGGGCTACTACAAGGAAGGCTCTTACGGCATCCGCATCGAGAACCTCATTCTGGTCACACCAGCCGAGCAGATAGAGGGCGGCGACATTGCCATGCACAGCTTCGAGACACTGACGCTGGCGCCGATCGACACCAGGCTGGTGCGATCCGACCTTTTGACGCGCGACGAGCTCCATTGGCTCGACACATACCACGAACGCGTGCTGGCCGAGCTCGGACCGATGCTCGAAGGCGAGACGCTGGCCTGGCTGGAAAAGGCAACCGCACCACTGCCGCACGACCAGAAATCCTGATTTTTGGCAAGGCCGGGAATGGCATGTAGCGTTATCGCTGCCAACCGGCTTTCTTCAACAGATGCGCCATCTCATCTGCCCAATGTGGATTGCGCAGCCTGAGCGGCGCCAAGGCATCGCCTGAAGGGTTTTCCATTTCCCGCATCAGCTCAACGCAAGATCCAGCCTCCGGCAAGCGGCCGAGCGAAACGTAGCAGCAGGCGAGAGTTTCGTGAGTGGGCCGCCATGCGGGAGCGATCTTGCGCGCCTTGATGGCTGCGGCAAGAGCCTCGTTTGCCTGTCCTGCAAACAAGTAGGCGAGCGCCAGAACATTGAACCAGACGAAGTTCTGAGGATCGTAAGGATTCAACATAAGGCCTTGTTCGAGCGGCGCTATCGCTTCGGATGCGCTGCCACGAAAAAACTGTCCCATCCCCAACACCAGATGACCAAGGGCGAAGCTTGGGCTGATTTCGATCGCCTTTTCCGCGGCAAGAACGGCCTGTTCCGGTGCATTGGCGTAAATGCTGCAGATGGCCAGCGCGTAGTGCGAATAGGGATTCTTCTCGTCGAGCCGAACCGCCTTCAAGGCTGCATCCAGGCCCTCCCGGATATCCTGTTCCGGTTTGTCGCTCCAGCCGTAAGCGACGATGCCGGCGCTCACCCGGCCGAGCCAGAGATGGGCCTCTGCGAGTTCAGGATCGAGCCTGCATGCCTCCCGGAACAGCTTGCGGGCACTCAAGTGAGTTTGACGGCCGACGTGGTGGAAATGCCAGGTACCTTGCCGCACCAGGTCCCAGGCCGTCGCATTTCCGCTGCTGCGTGCAGTGGCTGGAAGCGATTCCGTCTTGAGAAGTTCGGGCTCGATCGCGCCGGCCACCCGCTCGGCTATGGCATCCTGGACGGCGAATGCCTCCGTCATTTCCGTCTCGTATCGTTCGGCCCAGATCTGATTGGCCGAGGCCGCATCGACCAATTGCGTCGAGACCCGAATATGCTGGCCGGACCGGCGCACGCTGCCTTCCAGCACATAACGGACGCCAAGCTCGCGGGCCACCTGTTTGGAGTCGACTGGCTTGTCCTTGTAGACGAAGCTGGAATTGCGGCCGATCACCCGGAACCAGCGGAACCTCGTCAGCGCTGTGATGATGTCCTCCGTGATGCCGTCAGCCAGATAGGCCTGTTCCCCGTCGCCGCTGACATTGGCGAACGGCAAGACCGCGATGGACGGTCTTTCGGAGAGTCCCGCCGGCTGGCCGGAACTTGGCAGCGCGCCGTCTGCAGCGGCGTCCAGCACACGGACGCTGCCGGCGAAACGATATCCGGTGCGGGGAACCGTGGCGATCCACTCGCTGCCGTCTGGCTGTGGCCCGAGCAGCTTGCGCAGGGCTGCAATCTGCACAGAGAGATTGCTTTCTTCGACAACGGCATCGGGCCAAGCCGCTTCCATAAGCGCCGTCTTGCTCAGCACTTGAGCCGGTGCCTCCAGCAGGGCTTGAAGCAACGACAAGCCTTTGTGCCCGAGCGCAACCGGCCGGCCCTCGCGGACAAGCCCCCCGCGCAGCATGTCGAGCACGAACGGGCCGAACGCTAAGCATCGCGGCGCTGCGACATTCCGCTTACCGGCTTCGGAAGAATTCGGAACTTTTCGCCTCCCTTTTTAGGACTCCGGCCGGACGTGCGGTCATCTTGGCCGTTCTTCGTATAGACTAACACAAATGGAGGTCGAAATGACGATGTTGAAGCAACCGTCAGGAGCGGACAGTGTGGCGCCCAGCGACAGAAAAGCTGTAATCGTCGGGGCTGGCGAGGCTTATCGGGCCGAACAGGGGTCGGACTATCTGCCGGGAATAAGTGCTGAGACCGTCGGCGCGAAGGCGCTTTGGCTGGGCGTCGTCACGATGCCTCCGGGGAAGCGGACCAAGGCCCACGTCCACGCACGTCACGAAACAGCATTTTATATGCTGAGCGGAGACGAGCTGGAGATGTGGAGCGGGGACGAACTGCAATTTCGGGACGTCGTGCATCCCGGCGACTATCTCTATATTCCCGCCAACGTGCTCCACGTCGCCGTGAACCGGGCAAGCGCGCCGGCCATTTTTATTGGCGCCCGCAACGAACCGACCGCTCAGGAAAGCGTCGTCCTGTTCCCGGAGATGGACGGGAGGATACCGTAGAGGCGACCTTCCAGGAATGATTGGTGGGGCGCCCTTCAACCGAACATTCCGCCAATGGTGTGCCGCCAGACCGGAGCCTTGTCTATCACGCCAAGCACGGGTCGCCGACGGATTTCGCGTTGAAACTCGTTGAAGGCACATAGCGGGTGCAGGATGACGGTTGTGTCGGCAGAAGGTCTGGCGTGGTGGAACGAGAAGGCAGAGCGTGGGCGAGACCGACGAGCGGCTTCTGGCGCTGATCGCGCAAAACAATGCGGCTGCGGTGGAAGCCATGGTCGAGCGCAAGCTGCCGCGGCTGATCCGTCTCGCCACCCGAATGCTGGGCGACCGCGGCGAGGCGGAGGACGTCGCGCAGGAGACCTTCTTGCGCATCTGGCAGGCGGCTCCGGGCTGGCGCGCCGGCGAGGCGAAGTTCGACACGTGGCTGCATCGCGTCGCACTCAATCTCTGCTACGACCGGCTGCGCAGGCGGCGGGAGACGCCGGTGGCGGAGCTTCCCGATCGCCCCGACGAACGCCCGGGCGCGGAAGCGGATATGCTCGCGGCCGACGATCAGCACCAGGTGCGGCGCGCGCTGGCCGAGCTGCCGGAGCGCCAGCGCGAGGCGATCGTGCTGCAGTATTATCAGGAGCTTTCGAACAGCGATGCGGCAGAGGTCATGGGGATCAGCATCGCGGCATTGGAAAGCCTCTTGTCGCGGGCGCGGCGGCAGTTGCGCTCCAGGCTCGGACGAGACAGGGACGAAATGACATGACTCCAGAGAGGTTTTCCGAGCTCGTTGCCGCCTATGGCGGGTCGCCGCAGCGCTGGCCTGAAAACGAGCGGGCGGCGGCGCTGGACTTCATCGCCGCCAATCCGACTCAAGCCGAAGTCGCACTTGCACCGGCGGCGGAGCTCGACGATCTGCTGTCGCGCCATCGCGTCGCAGCTCCGGACGGCGCGGTCGCGCGAAGGATCATCGCCACGGCGCCGCCTGCGCTGTGGCGCCGCACACGGCTCATCTGGCGGTGTGCCGGATTGGCCGGCATCGGACTGGCGGGCGCGCTGGCCGGTGTGCTGACAGTCGCCGTGCTGTTGTCGCTCAACAGCGCCCCTGACGATGGCGGCGCCTATGCGCTGACCGCATTCGGCGACATGCAGGGGGACGTGCAATGAGCGAACGCAGCATCAGGATCCTGCTTGCCGTCTCGCTGGCGCTGAACATCTTCGTGCTCGGCGCCACTGCCGGCGCTGGCTATATGTGGCAGACGCGCGAGGGGCAGCGCGACGGGGTGGGCGACCAGCGCGGCCTGCGCTTCGCCGCGGCCGGCCTGTCGCCCGAGCAGCGCAAGGCGTTCCGCCAAGCGCTCGCCGAGGCGCGGCGCCAGTCGGCTGCCGACATCGAAGCGGCTCGGACCGGCCGCGAGCAGGTCGCGCGCCTGATCAAGGCCGAGCCGATCGACGCAGCGGCTGTCAGTGAGACGCTCGCCTCGGTCCGGCAAGCCGATATGGCGCTGCGCGGCCGGCTCGAACAGGCAATCGTGAGCTTCGCGACGACACTGACGCCAGCCGACAGGGCGCGGCTTGTCGACGGCCTGCGCGGCCGCAGCAACATGCTGCGCCGAGCGGACGAAAAATAGAGCTGGAAAGAGCGACGGATTCCGGTCACTGCCGCGTTGAAGCCTCTGAAGCAATGCTGACGGAGGCACGATTGGCACGTCCGAGCGAGGTCGCGGTTGCGCTCAACCGCTTCGGCCTGGGCGCCCGGCCCGAAGACGAGACACCGGCCGACCCGAAATCCTGGTTGATAGCGCAGTTCGAAGACTACGATGCAAACCCAGCCGTCTTTTTCGGCGCGCAGGACTCGGCCACACTCGGTGACGGCTACGTCGAGGCGATGCTCGAGGCCAAGGACGCCGAGGGGGCCGCAAAGATGGCCGCCCGCAAGGCGGCGCGCCAGGAGGCTCAAGCGCTCTATCGCGACGAGGTCGACATGCGGGCACGCGCGGCGCTCGAAACGTCGACGCCCTTCATCGAGCGGCTCGTGCATTTCTGGTCGAACCATTTCGCCATCTCGGCGGAGAAACCGCAGGTGACCCTGATCGCCGGCGCCTTCGAGCGCGAGGCGATCCGCCCGCATGTGCTCGGCCGCTTCGAAGATATGCTACTCGCCGCCGAGCGCCACCCGGCGATGCTGTTCTATCTCGACCAGGTGCGCTCGATCGGTCCCAACTCGAGATTTGCCAACCGCGCAGCAAAACGCAACGCCAAGCGCAAACCCGGCATCAACGAGAACCTGGCCCGCGAAATCATGGAACTGCACACACTCGGTGCACGCTCCGGCTACAGCCAGGCCGACGTGACCGAATTCGCGCTGGCGCTGACCGGTTTCAGCACCGGACGCGCCAGAGGGCGGGGCCAGGCCGGCACCTTCACCTTTCGACCCGGGCTGCACGAGCCAGGCCAACGCACGATCATGGGCAAGACCTACGACCAGGGCGGGGACAAACAGGCGCTCGCCGTGCTCGGCGACCTCGCGGCGGTCGAGGCGACCGCAACGCATATCGCCGCCAAGCTGGCGCGCCACTTCATCGCCGACGAGCCGCCGGCAGCGGTCGTGACACGGCTCGCCGAAGCCTTTCGCCGGTCGAACGGCGATCTCGTCGCCGTCTACCGCGCGCTCATCGACAGTCCAGAGGCCTGGCAACCGGCGGCGGCGAAGTTCAAGACGCCGTGGGAATGGACGATCTCGGCGCTGCGCGGCCTGGGCCGCAGCGACATCGGCAAGCCGCGCCTGGCGCAACTGCTCAACCAGCTCGGCCAACCGGTATGGCGGCCGCGTTCGCCGGCCGGCTATGACGACGTTGGCGGGAGCTGGGCGGCACCCGACGCACTGGTCCGCCGGGTCGAGGCGGCGCAGCGCCTCGCCGCACAGAGTGGCGACATCGATCCGCGAGATCTCGCGCAAAAACTCTTTGCCGGCTCACTCAGCGAGCTGACGATGGCCGAAGTCGACCGCGCCGAGAGCCGGCGCACCGGCATCGCGCTGCTGCTCGTGTCGCCCGATTTCCAGAGGAGATGACCAAGATGAAACGCCGTCAATTCCTCACTCTCGCCGGCGTCGGCCTCGGCTCGATGCTGATCGCGCCGCACATCGTCTTCGCCACTGTGGAAACCGACCGCCGCTTCGTTTTCATCATCCAGCGCGGCGCCGCGGACGGGCTGAACACGATCATTCCCTATGCCGACCCCGCCTACCGCACACTGCGCGGCTCATTGGCAATCGACAATCCGATAAAGCTCGACGGTACGTTTGGCCTGCATCCTTCGCTCACCCGGCTCCGCAAGCTGCATCAGGACAAGCAGGCACTGTTCGTCCAGGCGGTCGCTTCGCCCTATCGCGAGCGCTCGCATTTCGACGGTCAAAATGTGCTCGAAAGCGGCGGCACCTCGCCCTATGAGCGCCAGGACGGTTGGCTGAACCGGCTGGTCGGCATGCTGCCGAAGTCTCGCAGCGAAGCGATCGCTTTTGCACCGACCATCCCGCTAGCGCTGCGAGGCCAGGCGGACGTCACCTCCTATGCGCCAACCGCCCTGCCAGAAGCGCCGGACGACCTGATGATGCGCGTCGGCAAGCTCTATGACGCCGACGAACAGCTGCATACGCTGTGGAGCAGCGCGATTGAGACACGGGCGCTGGGCGCGGTGAACTCGCAGCGCAAGGACGCAGCGAGCGTCGGCCGCACCGCTGCGGGCTTCCTCTCCAAGGCCGACGGACCGCGCGTTGCCATGATCGAAACCAGCGGCTGGGACACGCATAGCGGCCAGCAAGGCAGGCTGGCCAACCAGCTCAGAGCGCTCGACGCGCTCATCGATGCGTTGCACGTTGGGCTCGGCGATATCTGGAAGGATACGACCGTGCTGGTCGCCACTGAGTTTGGCCGCACTGTCGCCGTCAACGGCACTGGCGGCACCGACCACGGTACGGCATCGGCCGCGATGATCGCTGGCGGAGCGGTGAATGGCGGGCGGGTGCTGGCCGACTGGCCGGGACTGTCTACCGGTGCGCTCTACCAAGGACGCGACCTCGCACCGACGCTCGACCTCGACGCGCTGATTGCGGTGACGGCCGCCGAAACGTTTGGTCTCGATCCGGAAGAGACGATGCGCACGCTCTTTGCAGGAGGTCGATTCGACCCCGCGATCTCCGACATCGTGCGCAAGTAGGACTGGCGTACTCAGCCGGTCCGGTTACCCGACGAACTGGCGGGCGAGGACCAGCACAGCGGCGCCGGCCAAAAACATCGCCATAAGCCCGCCGCGCAGCGAGACCAGCCCGGCGACGATCAATGCCGCCCATTCCGCCGGCCCGGCGCCAAGCGCCGCGGGCGCCACCAGCGTCGTCAACACCGCGGCAGGCACGGCGTTCAGCCCGGCCTCGACGCGCGGATGGATGTTTTCGAAGCGCGAGATCACCAGATGGCCGCCGATGCGGGTCAGATAGGTCGCAATCGCACCGGCGATGATGATCCACAAGGTTGTGCTCATGGCCGCGCCTCCACACCACTGTGGTGCGGCGGCAGGATGACTGCGAGCAGCACGCCGGCCACGGCGCCAATGGAGACGTGCCAGGGCGAGCCTACCGTCTTGTAGGCGATGATGGAGGCAGCAGCACTGGCGACGACCACCGGCAGCCATAGGGGCCGTTTGCGAAAGCTCATGACCAGTCCGAGAAAATAGATCGGCAGCAGGAAGTCGATGCCCAGCGCATGTGTGTTAGGAATGAGCTTGCCGAACACCGCGCCAAGCGCGCTTTCGGTCACCCAGAACACGTAGACCGGCAGACCAAGTCCCATATACCAGGCGAAGCCGACCGTTTCGCCGGCCTCTGCCTTGCGCTCGGCCACCGCGAACTGCGGATCGGTCAGAATGAAATAGCCGACGGCCTGCTGCATAAGCGGCCAGTGCGCGATGCGCCGGCCGATACCCGCCGAGTAGAGCACATGGCGGAAATTCACGGCGAAGATCGACAGCACGATCAGCCATGGCGCGACATGCTGCCCGAACAATTCGATGCCGACCATCTGGCTGGCGCCGCCGAAAACCATGGCGCTCATCAGGAAGGCTTCCAGCACCGAAAAACCGTTGTCGACGGCAAGCGCCCCGAACAGCAGTCCAAACGGCGCCGCCGCCACCACGACGGGCAAGCTGAGCCGCACGCCTTGCCAGAAATCGCTTTTTGCGCGGTTTTCGGAGATTGCTTCCGCCGACATCAGCCACTCCTTAGAGCGCCGCTCGTCCTTTTGGACGAGCAAAGGACGCTCTAACACTTTGAATCCACGCATCGGGCCATCCGAAAATCGATCCCGATTTTCGGGCCGATGCGGGGGGAAAGGCCGTATGTAGGGAGCGCCGCCAGCCTTGTCACACCAATTCGCTTGAGCCAATGATCAGCGGAAATGATCGCTGGAACGCAGCCAGTCTACTCGACCTGGCCTTCGATCGCCCTGCCCCAGTCGAGCAGCGGTCTTGCCCGCAAGGCGAAATCGACAAGCTCGTCGACCAAGGCCGGCCCATGGATTCCAGCAGGGTCGATTTCGTGCCGGACGGCGAAATGCCGGTTGCGGATGGCCGCGGCGAGATCGGCGTCCGTGACATGCTCGAAGCCGCGTGGCGCTCGCTTCATGCAACCTTCCGCATCGAGTTCGAGACGATTTTGCTTCAGCGCCTTGATCAGCGCCCGGAATTCACCCGGCCGCGTCGCAATAGCCCGGCGCATCGCCAGGAGCAGCTCCGGCCCGGGCTGCCACCAGGCAACGCCGGCAAAGCAGCGGTCGAGCCCAATGTAAACGAAGAACACGCCCTGCTCCATCTTGGTGCCGTCGGGTGAGAGAATCGCCGACAGATGCCGGTTGTAAGGACTTTTGTCCTTGGAGAAACGCACGTCGCGATTGATCCGGAACAGCGACTTCTTGCGATCGCCGCGCAAACCCAGCCCCGCTGCCGCGAAACGCTCGGACAGCGTTTCGACCAGATCGCCGAAGGGGTCGCGCAGCTCGCGTTCGAAGAGGTCGCGATTTTCCAGAAACCACTCCCGGCTCTGATGAAAATCGAGTGCCTTGAGGAAAGGAATGGCCTTTTGGCCGAACCCGTTAAATGCCACCGTCACGACTTGCCGATCCGCGCCAGCCACGCATCCTCGTCGATCACTTCGATGCCGAGCTCGTTGGCGAGCTTGAGCTTGGAGCCGGCACCTGGTCCGGCAACGACGAGATCGGTCTTCTTCGACACCGAGCCGGCGACCTTGGCGCCGAGCTTTTCGGCCATCGCCTTGGCCTCGTCGCGCGACATCTTCTCCAGCGCACCGGTGAAGACCACCGTCTTGCCGGAGACCGGCGACGACACGCCACCGACCGGCTCCTCGTCGAGCACTGTGACTTCCGCCAGCAATGCATCGAGCGCCTGCCGGTTATGGTCTTCGGCGAAGAAATCGACCACCGCTTCGGCAACGATCGAGCCGATGCCGTTGATGCCGTTCAACTCCTGCCAGGCAGCGTTTCCAGGGTCACCCTTGCCGGCCGGCATGACGGCGTTTTGCCCGGCTTCGCGGAAAGCGGCAAAGGAAAGGAAATGGCGGGCCAGCCGCTTGGCATTGGTCTCGCCGATGTGGCGGATGCCGAGCGCATGGAGGAAGCGCGAGAACTCGACCTGCCGCCGATCGTCGATTGCCGCGAACAGCTTGCGTACCGAGGTCGCGCCGAAACCGTCGACATTCTCGAGCTTGGTCAATGATGCTGCCTGCCGTGCCTTCAGGGTGAAGATGTCGGCCGGCGAATAGATGCGCAGCGACGGATCCTCGGCATGGAAGAAGAACTCAATCTGCTTCTCACCGAGCCCCTCGATATCAAAAGCACCTCGAGACACGAAATGACGCAGACGCTCCACTGCTTGCGCAGGGCATATCAATCCGCCGGTGCAGCGCCTGACGGCTTCACCCTCCTCGCGCACGGCGTGGCTGCCGCAGGCCGGGCAAAGCACTGGGAAAGCATATGGCATACTGTCGGGCGGCCGCTTCTCCAAGACCACGTCGATGACCTGCGGGATGACATCGCCGGCACGCTGGATGCTCACCGTGTCGCCGATGCGAATGTCGCGGCCTTCGCGGATCGGCTGGCCGTTATTGCCGATGCCTTTGATGTAGTCCTCATTGTGCAGCGTTGCGTTGGTCACCACGACGCCGCCGACCGTCACCGGCACCAGCCGCGCCACCGGGGTCAGCGCGCCGGTGCGGCCGACCTGGATGTCGATGCCGGTCAGGATCGTCGTCGCCTTCTCGGCCGGGAATTTGTGCGCGATCGCCCAGCGCGGCGAGCGTGAGACGAAGCCCAGCCGCTGCTGCAGCTCGAGGCTGTTCACCTTGTAGACGACGCCGTCGATGTCGTAGCCGAGCGTCGCCCGGTTGGATTCGATCAGCCGGTATTGTTCGAGCAGCCCCTCGACGCTGTCGAACAGCTTCATCAGCGGATTGACCCTGAAGCCGAAACGCTCGAACGCCGCCACCATGCCCATCTGCGTGTCGGCGGGCATGGCACTCACCGCGCCCCAGGTATAGGCAAAAAACCGCAGCGGCCGGCTGGCGGTGATCGACGTGTCGAGTTGGCGCAAGGAGCCTGCTGCCGAGTTGCGCGGATTGGCAAAAACCTGCTTTCCGGCCTCGGCATTGCGGCGATTGAGTTCGGCGAAATCGGTGAGGCGCATATAGACCTCGCCCCGCACTTCCAATACTTCGGGGAAATCCCCCGAAAGCACATTGGGAATCTCGGCGATGGTGCGGGCGTTGGCCGTCACATCCTCGCCGACCTGACCGTTGCCACGCGTTGCTGCCGTCACCAGCCGTCCGGCCTCGTAGCGCAGCGACAGCGACAGGCCGTCGATCTTCGGCTCGGCCGTCATGGCCAGCGGCGCGTCGGCGCCGAGCCTGAGGAAGCGGCGAATGCGGCCGACGAAATCGATCACATCCGCATCGGCAAAGGCGTTGTCGAGCGACAGCATCGGGATGGCATGGACGATCTTGCGGAATTTTTCCGAGACCGCCGCGCCGACTTTCCGAGAGGGCGAATCCTCGCGCACAAGGGCGGGAAACCGCTGCTCGATGGCGAGGTTGCGCCGCCGCAGCGCGTCGTAGGCCGCGTCCGAAATCGTCGGCGCGTCCTCGGCATGGTAACGCTGGTCGTGAGCGGCAATGTCCTCGGCCAGCCGCTTCAGCTCGCTGGCTGCTTCACTTTCACTGAGCGAATCGACTGGTTTATCGGACATGCACGGCTCCTCGACGCATGACCCCGAAGACCGGAACGATTTTCGGGGTCATGCGCAAAATCAAATTGCTTCAGCGTCCCTTGCGCGTCCGAGAGACCGCGCGGCGCTTCAGCGGTGGCGCGCCACAATAGATCAGGATTTTGGGAAAATCATTCCTGAACAGCAGGATGGAGCCACATCCTGACTCGATCCACAACGCCAAGCATAAGCTCTGCTATGCTGCGGTATTTTCGCGAAGCAGTCGCTCGGCCGCCGCACGCGCCTCGTCGGTGATGGTCGCCCCGGCCAGCATCCGCGCGATCTCTTCCTGGCGTGCCGCGCGGTCCATCTCGGCGATGCCGGTGGCAACACGATCGGCGCCGCCGGATTTGGAGATCAGGAAATGCGTCGCCGCGCGTGCCGCCACTTGCGGCGCGTGCGTAACCGAAAGCACCTGCACGCGCTTCGACAGCCGCGCCAGCCTTTGGCCGATGGCGTCCGCCACCGCGCCGCCAACGCCGGTGTCGATTTCATCGAAGACCAAGGTCGGCGCCGAGCCGCGGTCGGCCAGCGCCACCTTCAGCGCCAGCAGGAACCGCGAAAGCTCGCCACCGGAGGCGACCTTCATCATCGGGCCCGGTCTTGTGCCGGGATTGGTGCGCACCCAGAACTCGACCTGGTCGATGCCGTCTTCCATGCGGCTCTCGGCCTCACTTGCCATCTCGACGATGAACGCGGCCCGTTCGAGCTTTAGCGCCGGCAGTTCGGCCATCACCGCCCTGGTCAATCCGACCGCCGCCGCATGGCGAAGCGACGAAAGCTGTGCCGCGGAAATGTCGTAGGTCTCACGCGCGGCGGCGGCTTGCTTCTCCAGCCCGTGCAGGCGCTCCTCGCCGGCGTCGAGATCGGCGAGATCGGCGGCCATCGTGTCGCGCAATTGCGCCAGATCGTCGACCGCCACACTGTGCTTGCGTGAGGCGGCGCGCAGCGAAAACAGCCGCTCCTCGGCTTGTTCCAGCCGCCGCGGATCGTATTCGGTGGCGCGAAGTGCCGCTTCCACGCCCGATTGCGCCGCGTCGAGCGACAGCATCGCCTCATCGAGCGATTTGACCAGCTCGTCGAGCAGGCCGGGCGCATCGGCCACCTTGCGCTGCAGTCGCCGCAACAGGCTGGCGAGTTGCGGCAGGGGCGAGGACGGTCCCGAGAGCACATCTTGCGCGTCATGGATTTCCGAGGCGATCTTTTCCGCCCGCATCATAGAGGCGCGCAATTCGGCAAGGTCGGCTTCCTCGCCCGGCTGGGGGTCGAGCTTCGTCAATTCGGCGACCGCGGCGCGCAGATAGTCGGCCTCGCGGGCGGCCGCCTCCACCTTGGCGCGGTGCCGCAAAAATTCCTGCTCGCAGGCCCGCCAGTACCGCCATGCCTCGCCAGTCGCCCGCACAGCGCCGAGATGACCGCCAAAACTGTCCAGCAATTCGCGATGGGCGCCGGGATCGACCAGGGCACGCTCGTCATGCTGGCCGTGGATCTCGACAAGCGCGTGACCGACGTCGCGCATCAGCGTCACGCTGGAAGGCTGGTCGTTGACGAAGACGCGGGTGCGGCCGTCCGCCGTCTGCACGCGCCGCAGGATGATGTCGCCATCGTCCTCGATGGCGTTGTCGGCAAGCAGTATGCGGGCAGGATGGTTGCGCGGCACGTCGAACACCGCGATGACCTGGCCCTGTGCCGCGCCATGCCGCACCAGCGAGGCGTCACCGCGCGCGCCAAGCGCCAGCGACAGCGCGTCGAGCAGGATGGATTTTCCAGCGCCGGTTTCGCCGGTCAGCACTGAAAGACCGGACGAGAAATCGATGTCCAGCTTCTCGATCAGAACGATATCGCGGATCGACAGCCTGGAAAGCATGGTGGCGCGCCGCTCAGGCGCCGGTGATCAGCTTCCCGGCCTTGGCGATCCACGAGCCGGCATTCTCGCGCGGCTCGAGCCCACCAGTCTGCAGGAGCTTGTAGGAATCCTTGTACCACACGCTGTCGGGATAGTTGGTGCCGAGCACAGCCGCGGCAGTCTGCGCTTCCGATGTCAGCCCCATCGCATAATAGGTTTCGGTAAGGCGCGCGAGCGCTTCCTCGACATGACGCGTGTTGGAATAGGTCTCCACCACGAGGCGGAACCGCTTGACGGCGGCGATATATTCACGGCGCTCGAGATAGTAGCGGCCGATCTGCATCTCCTTGCCGGCGAGCTGGTCGTTGGCGAAGCGGATCTTTTCCTTGGCGTCGTCGACATATTCGGAATCGGGCCAGCGCGTCACCAGCTCCTGCATCGTCTGCACGGTCTGACGCGCTTCCTTCTGGTCCTGGGTGACATCCCTGATTTGCCGGTAATAGCTGAGCCCGATGATGTACTGGGCATAGGCCGCGTCATCGGTCGACGGATAAAGCGTGAGATAGCGCTTGGCCGAACCGATCGCCTCGGTATAGTTGCCCTGGCGATAGTCGGCAAAGGCGCCCATCACCATCGATTTGCGGGCGTATTCGGAATAGGGATGCTGGCGGTCGACCGCACTGAATTTGCGGCTCGCCTCCTGCAGGCGCCCGGCATTCAGATTGGCGAGACCCTGATTGTAGAGAACGTCGGCCGGCTCGGTCTGCTCGACATAGGTCGACAGGTCGACATCCTTCTCGGACGACATGCAGGCCGACAGGAACAGCGATGGAACAACCACCGAAAGCGCCAGGAAAACAGCCCGATGCGGCGCTTTCGATTGACCAATTCGCTTGAAGAACATGATTGGATTCCGCCCTTTCGGCGTCATTTCAGTCGTCATTTCGCTCTGGGGCAGCAGGCATAACCATAATCGCCGTGCCCGGCAACGCTATCTCCGGCCAATCGCACATTTTTGTGGCAGCCTGGCGCAGCCTGCACACTTGCGTGATTTCGCCGGCCAATGATGCATTCATGCAACACCGGCCGGCAGCCATAAAACCCGAAAACGTTAAGATTCAGATCATCCAGGGCGCGTAGACAGGCGCATAGACGGCGCTCATCTCGGCGGTACGGCCGCGCTCGCGGCGTGTCGTCTCGACGATCTCGAACGCCGAACGGTCCGACAAAAGGCGGCGCAGCGCTGCCGCATTCAGTCTGTGGCCGCCGCGATAGGAACGGAAGCAGCCAATGAACCGGGCGCCGGCCAGCGCCAGATCGCCCATGGCATCCATCGTCTTGTGGCGCACGAACTCGTTGGGATAGCGCAAGCCTTCCATATTGATCACGCGGTTGTCGTCGCCGATCACCAGGGAGTTTTCCAGCGAGGAGCCGAGCGCATAGCCGGCTGCCCACAGCCGCTCGACGTCCTTCATGAAACCAAAGGTACGGGCCCGCGCGATATCGCGGCGGAAAATGTCGGCGTTCATGTCGGATGCGAACAGCTGACGGCCGATCGCTGGACTTTCGAAATCGATCTCGATCTCGAAGCGCGTGCCGTCATAGGGCCTGAACTCCGCCCAGGAGGCACCGTTCTCGATGCGAACCGGCTTGACCACACGGATATAGCGGCGCTTGACCGGCAGCGTATCGATGCCCGCCTGGTCGATCGCCTCGACGAACGCCATGGCGCTGCCGTCAAGGATCGGAACCTCATGGCCGTCGATCTCGATGACGACATTGTCGATGCCGAGCCCGAAAAGCGTGGCCATCAGATGTTCAACGGTGGCGATATGCTCGCCTGCCGGATCGCCGAGCATGGTGCAGAGATCGGTGGCGCCGACCTCGGAAACGAGCGCACGGAACTCCCGGTCTTCGCTTCCATTCGAAAGCTGGAACACGACACCCGTATCAGCGTCTGCCGGCAGGAAATGAACGGTAACGGGATTGCCGCTGTGAACGCCGGTGCCGGTCAGCGTTGCACGCGATCTAAGTGTCGTCTGATAGTCGTGCAAAACAAACCCCATAGCCCATACTGCCTACGTCCGCTTCATTAGCCCAAGGGCGCGGCTCTTTGATCGGCAGGCAGGGCCACTTCCCCGAATCCCAGCAAACCGAAATTGATCGGGGCGAAGATAGTGGTCCAGCAGGAAGTCTCCAAATCACGGTTTCTTACTCTCTGTAACCGCAATCCGCAGCGGATACGGTCTCGTAACTCCCTGTTTTACAAGCACTTTTAATATTAACAGGCAAACAATTTCTTGTCTGCCTGTTAACAACTGTTACGGACCGTTAACAGGTCAGTTGGCCTGGCGGCGCAGGAATGCCGGAATCTCCAGCTGATCGTCTTCCTGGACAGCCCTGCTCTGCGGCGTCAGCCGGCCCTGGTCGTCCAACTGGCCGCGGCGTGGCGCGTAAAGCTGCGGATCCTGGCTGGCAAGGCGGCGCACTTCGGGTGCCGCCTGGCGCAGTTTCGGCTCACGCGGCTGCGCCGGCTGCAGCCGTGCAGGTTCTTCTTCGCGGCGGGTAAGGCCGTTGGTCAGGCGCTTGAGCAGTCCCATCGGGCCGCTGTTCTCATGGTCGGCCGGGCGGCCCTTGGCTTCCACTTCGGCTTTCACCACCGGCGGAAAGTCCTCGACGCGCGGCATGCGCTGGGGCGCTGCGGCTACCGGCTGAAGCACTTCACGCTGCGGAACAGGCTGCATCACCTGATGCACGATCGGCTGCGGCTGGGCCGGCGGCACCTGGAAGATCTTGCTCTGCGGACGGAAATCTTCCGCTTGGGCAGCCGGCGCGGGAGGCGCCATCGCCGCGGCATTTGCCTCGGCAAGCTGGATCGCCTCGGCTACAGGATCGGCGGCGCGTGGCTCGTAGCCGCCGTGCTGGACAGGCGCCGGACGGCTTTCCGTGACCGGAGCGGCCGGGCGATTGGCCGGCTTTGGCGGGGCCGTGCGGATGGCGATCGGCGCGGCGGCGATTTCAGCCGCCGATTTGTCGATGCCGGTGGCAACCACCGAGACGCGGATGACGCCTTCGAGATCCTCGTCGAACGTCGCACCCAGAATGATGTTGGCTTCCTGGTCGACCTCCTCGCGAATGCGGGTCGCGGCCTCGTCGACTTCGAACAGGGTCAGGTCGCGGCCGCCGGTAATCGAGATCAACAGGCCCTTGGCGCCCTTCATCGAGGTCTCGTCGAGCAGCGGGTTGGCGATCGCGGCTTCGGCGGCGGCCATGGCGCGGCCCTCGCCGGAAGCTTCGCCCGTCCCCATCATCGCCTTGCCCATCTCGCGCATGACCGAGCGGACGTCGGCGAAGTCGAGGTTGATCAACCCTTCCTTGACCATCAGGTCGGTGATGCAGGCGACGCCGGAATAGAGCACCTGGTCGGCCATGGCGAAAGCGTCGGCGAAGGTCGTCTTGTCATTGGCCAGCCGGAACAGGTTCTGGTTGGGGATGACGATGAGGGTGTCGACGCATTTCTGCAATTCCTCGATGCCCAGATCCGCCGTCTTCATGCGGCGCTGGCCTTCGAAATGGAACGGCTTGGTGACGACGCCGACGGTGAGGATCCCTTTTTCGCGGGCTGCACGTGCAACGACCGGCGCGGCCCCCGTGCCGGTGCCGCCGCCCATGCCGGCAGTGACGAAGCACATATGGGTGTTGGAGAGATGATCGACGATCTCGTCGATGCATTCCTCCGCCGCCGCGCGCCCGACCTCCGGCTGCGATCCCGCACCCAGGCCCTCGGTGACATGCGCGCCGAGCTGGATCAGGCGATCCGCCTTGGACATGGTCAGCGCCTGCGCGTCGGTATTGGCGACCACGAACTCGACGCCGCGCAAGCCGGCGGTGATCATGTTGTTGACGGCATTGCCGCCGCCGCCGCCGACACCGAACACGGTGATACGCGGCTTGAGCTCGGTGATATCCGGCTTCTGCAGATTGATGGTCATTGTCTCCGTCCTTTGCCTTTCCCGCCGCTTCGCCGCTGCGGCCGCCTATGGGGCTGTCCCCGTCAATTTAAAAACTGTCTCTCAACCACTGACTCATTCGATGCAGTTTTCCGCCCGTTCCGGTCATCCTGAGACCAGAAATTCCTTTCGCCGGATGGCTCTCGAAATTCGCCATCTGCGGATAGATGAGAAGCCCGACCGGCGTCGAGAAAGCCGGCCCCTTGGCCGCCTCGGGCAAGCCCGCCACACCGAGCGGACGGCCGATGCGCACATTGCGTCCGAGAATGCGGCGCGCTGCCTCGGGCAGGCCGGAAAGCTGGCTGGCGCCGCCGGTCAGCACGACGCGCTTGCCGACGGCGTTGCCGTAGCCGGACCTGTTCAGCCGGTCGCGCAACAGTTCGAGCGTCTCGTCGATGCGTGCGCGGATAATGCGCGTCATCACCGAACGCGGTATCTGCAGCGGCACCTCGCCATCCTCGCCGATCGGCTGTATCGAGACCAGGTCGCGGTCGTCCGCACTGCCGGGCAGCGCCGAGCCATGCATCACTTTCAGCCTCTCGGCGGCGTCGAGCGAGGTCGACAGGCCCTTGGCCATATCCAGCGTGACGTGGTTGCCGCCGATGGCGATGGCGTCGCCATGGACGAACTTGCCTTCCGAAAACACCGAGATCGTCGTAGTGCCGCCACCCATGTCGATGCAGGCTGCGCCCATTTCGAGTTCGTCGTCGACCAGTGCGGCAAGCCCGCTGGCATAGGGCGTCGCCACCATGCGCTCGACCGACAGGTGCGAACGGTTGATGCAAAGCTCCAGATTGCGCAAGGGCGCCGCATCACCCGTCAGCACATGCATGTCGACGCCGAGCTGGTCGCCGACCATGCCGCGCGGATCACGCACGCCGCGCTCGGCGTCCAGCGAAAAGGCGACGGGAAGCGAATGGATCACCTCGCGCTCGGCCCGCAGCGCCTGCTTGGCGCCGGCGGCAAGCACACGCTTGATGTCGGCCTCGTCGGCCTCATGGCCACCGAGATTGATGGTTGCCGAGAAGCTTTCGCTCTTCAGCCGGCCGGCCGTCATGTTGACGATCAGTGAATCGACGGTCAGGCCAGCCATGCGCTCGGCGGCATCGACGGCAAGACGGATGGCGTGCTCGGCCCTATCGAGATCGATGACGACACCCGATTTCACGCCTTGCGATTTCTGGTGGCCGATGCCGATCACCTGGATGCGATGCGAGCGTCCGCGCAGCAGCATGCCGTCCTCGCGCGGCTTGAGCTTGGCCACGACGCAGCAGACCTTGCTCGAACCGACATCCAGCACCGTCATGATGCCGGACCGGCGCGACGAGGCATCGCTGTTGCCGCCAAGCCAGCTCATATCTTCGTCTCCGCTTTGCGCTTCGGCATTTTCGGCTTTTCATTGAGCGCAGCCTCGCGCTGCGTCGCCGCTTCCGGCGTCAACTGGACGACGAGGCGATCGGAAAGGCGCATGTCGACGGCGGCGATGTCGCGCGTCAGCAGCCCGTTCTCGCGGTCCATCCTGACCAGATCGGCGATCGCCTGGTCCTCGCCATCCTCGGGAAGCTTGACGGTGATGCCATTCTCCAGCTTCAGGTCCCAACGCCGTTCGCCGATGCGGATATAGCCTTTGACCCGCGCGGCAAGCTCTGGGTATTTTTTGATCCTGGCCAGGAAATCGGGCGCTTTGGCCGGCGCGCCGGTGCCGATGATCAACGGCAGCAGCGACTGCCTGCCGCCGGAGAATGGCGCGATCACGGCGCCGGACCGTTCGATGACGGAAAGCTCGCTGCCCTGCTGCCAGAGCGCAAAGGGCTCACGCTCCTCGATGCGCACCTCCAGCGTGTGCGGATAGACCTTGCGCACCGCCGCAACCTCGACCCAGGGCAGCGTGGTTATGCGTTCCCGCGCGGCTTCGGCGTCGAAGCCGATCAGCGACGTCCAGCCATCGAGCTGCATCCTGTCGAGAATGTCGATCTCGGAGGTCGCGCGGTTGCCGACGACCTTGATCTGGTCGACGGCGAAGCCGGTGCGGGCGGTGATGCCCTGGACGATGCCGTCGACATGCCCGCCGAGATAGGCGCCATAGGCACTGCCCGATACGAGCAGCGCCGCCGACAACATGGCTGCGGAAAAAGGCGGCGCCTCGAAGTCGTCCTCGCCCAGACGCGCCAGCACGCGCGCCGGCCGGCGAAGCAGACGCGGCAGCACGAAATGGTCGAACGACAACGAAACGCCGAACAGCGTCGGCCCGGCCGCGCCCTTCCCCTTGCCCTGTCCCCACTTCAACGCAGACACGAAGCGTCCTCCACCATCCAACTCAACAAATCGCCGAACGAGTGTCCCGCCTGCACGGCGATCTCAGGCACCAAGGATGTCGGCGTCATGCCCGGCTGAGTGTTGATCTCGAGCCAGACAATTTCGCCGTTCTCGGAGTGTCGATCATCATAACGGAAGTCCGACCGGGAAACGCCCCGGCAGCCGATAGCTTGGTGAGCCTTGAGCGTCAGTGTCTGTATTTTTTGGTAAATATTCGGTGAAATTTTTGCAGGGCATTCGTGTTTTGATCCGCCCGCGACGTATTTTGAATCATAGTCGTAGAAGGAATGGCCGGTCGGGATGATCTCGCAGACGCCGAGCGCCACATCGCCCATCACCGCGCAGGTCAACTCCCGCCCGTGCACGTAGCGCTCCACCATGACGGTATCGCCATACTTCCAATCGGACGAACCGATGACCTGCGGCGGATGCGACTGACCTTCGTGCACGATGACGACGCCGAAGCTCGACCCCTCGTTGACTGGCTTGACGACATAGGGCGGCTTCATCGGGTGCTTGTTCTGGATGGCGAAGCGATTGACCACCTTCGATTCGGCAACCGGGATGCCGACAGACTTGGCGATCTTCTTGGCTTGTTCCTTGTTCATGGCAAGCGCCGAGGCGAGCACGCCGGAATGGGTGTAGGGGATGGCAAGATATTCGAGGATGCCCTGTATGGTGCCGTCCTCGCCGAAAGGGCCATGCAGCGCATTGAAGGCAACATCAGGCTTGAGCTCAGCCAGCACCGATCCGACATCGCGCGAGACGTCGACGCGACTGACCTGGTAGCCTTCCTTCTCGAGCGCATCAGCACAGGCATTCCCCGAGGACAAAGACACGGGCCGCTCGGACGAGAATCCCCCCAGAAGGACGGCCACGTGCTTGCTTTTCATTCCCGTCATTCCCTCTCACGGCGGGCCCTTCACGGCGGGTCTGCATCTTACATGCCCCGGAAAGGGCCACACACTTAAACGCTCGGAGCAGTCCCTGCTCTCATGGTTCCGCAACATCGAGTCCTCGAGCCTCCCGGCAGGTTGCCCCTGACGGAAAAACGCTGGCAACGCGTCGAAACGACTCAAATCAGGAAACGCTTCAGGGCAGAGAATCAGAGAGTTGATTCACTGGCAAGTCCTTACGATTCCGAGAGATTCACTTTCGGCAAAAACGGCAGCGAAAACTGTGTTGTGAGTCTTTAGAGCAACTGTCCGAGGAACTCCTGGACCTCGTGCCCCGGCCGGAAATTGCCGATGCGCTTGATTTCCCAATGCAGCCGGATGCCCGACTTTTCGAGCACACGCGTGCGCACCGTCTCGCCGAGATATTCGAGGTCGTAGCCGGTCGCGGTTCCCGTGTTGATCATGAAGTTGCAATGCATCGGCGACATCTGCGCGCCGCCGATCATCAGCCCCCGACAACCAGCTCTGTCGATCTCCTTCCAGGCCGAGGTGCCCGCCGGATTCTTGAAGGTCGAGCCGCCGGTCTTTTCGCGGATCGGCTGCACAGTCTCGCGATGATGCTGGACGGCGTCCATCGCCGCCTGGATCGCGGCCTTGTCTGCCAAAACCCCTTCGAACACAGCCGATGTGAAGATCAGCCCGGCAGGTGCTGCCGAATGGCGATAGGCGTAGCCCATATCGGCGTTGCTCAGCGTATGCACATTGCCCTTGCGGTCGAGCGCCCGCACCTCGACGACGCGCTCGCGCGTCTCGACGCCAGTGGCGCCGGCGTTCATCCTCAGCGCACCACCGATGGCACCCGGAATGCCGTGGTAAAATTCGAAGCCGCCTATACCAGCCTGATAGGCGACAGCGGCAAGGCGCTTGTCGGGCGTGGCGGCACCCGCCTTGATTGTGGTCGGCGCAATCACTTCGGCCTCGCCAAAGCCCTTGGCCGAAAGCCGGATGACGAAGCCCGCAATACCGCCGTCGCGGACAAGCAGATTCGAGCCGATGCCGACGATGGTCAGCGGTATCTCTTCGGGCACTGCTCTCAGGAATGTGGCGAGATCGTCCTCGTTGGCCGGCTGGAACAGCGCGTCGGCCAGTCCGCCGGCGCGAAACCAGGTGATCTTGTCCATCTCGGCATTGGGCGTGATGCGGCCGCGCAGGCCGGCAAGCCGGCCGCCAAGCTTGTCGATCAATGCCTGGCCGCGCATCATGAGGCAGTACCGCCGAGTTCCTTGGGCAGCGCGTAGGCCCATTGCGTGATGTTGCCGGCACCAAGGAAGACGATGAAATCGCCTGGTTTCGCCAGATCGCGGATAACCGGCGCAATCGCCGTGGGGCCTTCGATGTAGCGCGCGTCGCGATGGCCGCCGGAGCGGATGCGCGACACCAATGCTTCGGACGTCACCCCGTCGATCGGCTCTTCGCCTGCCGCATAGACCGGCGCCACCATCACCGTGTCGGCATCGTTGAAGCAGACGGAAAACTCGTCGAACAGGTCGTGCAGCCGGGTGAAGCGGTGTGGCTGGGCAATGGCGATGACGCGACCCTTGGTGGCATCGCGCGCCGCCTTCAGAACCGCCGTGATCTCGACCGGATGGTGGCCGTAATCATCGAACACATCGACGCCGTTCCACGAACCCGTACGGGTGAAGCGCCGCTTGACGCCGGCGAAGGACGACAGGCCCTTCCTGATCGCCTCGGCCGAAAGGCCGAGCTCATGCGCCACAGCGATCGCCGCCGTCGCATTGGCGACATTGTGACGGCCGGGCATCGGCAGGCGCAGGCCTGAGATCGTCGACTGGCCGCGGCTCTTGCGGTCGCGGATCACCACGTCGAATTCCGAGATCGGGCCGTTCATGCGGTGATTGGTGAAACGCACGTCGGCCTGCGCGTTCTCGCCATAGGTGATGACGCGCCGGTCCTCGATGCGGCTGACCAGCGCCTGAACCTCCGGATGGTCGGTGCACATGACGCCGAAGCCGTAGAACGGCACGTTCTCGACGAACTGGCGAAAGGCCTCGCGCACCTTGTCGAAGGAGCCGTAATGGTCGAGATGCTCGGGATCGATGTTGGTGACGACGGCAATCTCGGCCGGCAGCTTCAGGAAGGTGCCGTCGCTCTCATCGGCTTCGACCACCATCCATTCGCCATCGCCCATGCGGGCGTTGGTGCCGTAGGCATTGATGATGCCGCCATTGATCACGGTCGGATCGAGACCGCCGGCTTCGAGCAGCGTCGCCACCATCGAGGTCGTCGTCGTCTTGCCATGCGTGCCGCCGATGGCCACAGCCTGCCGGAAGCGCATCAGTTCGGCCAGCATCTCGGCGCGACGGACGATGGGAAGCAGTTTCTCGCGTGCGGCCTTCAACTCCGGATTGGATTTCTTGATCGCCGTCGAGACGACCACCACTTCGGCATCGCCGATATTATCGGCGTGATGACCGACAAAGCACTCGATGCCCTTGTCGCGCAGCCGCTGCACATTGGCGCTGTCGGCCTGGTCGGACCCTTGCACCTTGTAGCCGAGATTGTGCAGCACCTCGGCGATGCCGCTCATGCCGATACCGCCGATGCCGATGAAATGCACGAGGCCGATCGTCTGCGGCATCTTCATGCGTGCGTCTCCTTCCTGAAGTCCGATACGCTTTTCTTCGACGCAATAGCCTCTGTCAGATCGGCGAGCAACCGTGCAGCGTCCGGTTTTCCGGCCGATTTCGCCGCCGCTGCCATTGTGGTCAGCCGCTCCGGATCGTCCATCAGCGCCCCGACGAGCGCAGCGATGCGCTCGGGCGAGAGCGAGGATTGCGGATGCACTTCGGCGGCATCTGCCGCTGCCAATGCCGCGGCATTGGCTGCCTGGTCGTGGTCGAGCGCGTGCGGATAGGGCACCAGCAGCGCTGGTCGGCCGATCACCGCGATTTCCGATACGGTCGATGCGCCGGATCGTGACATCACCAGATGCGCCGCAGCCATGCGCGCCGCCATGCCGGTGAAGAAGGGCGACACCTCAGCCTCGACGCCAAGGGCGGCATAAGCCGCCTTCACCCGCTCGACATCGTCGGCACGGGCCTGCTGCGTGATATCAAGCCGCTTGCGTTGTGCGTCGGAAAGCTGTGCTACCGCCGCTGGCATTGCGTCGGAAAAGAACTGTGCGCCCTGGCTGCCGCCGAACACCAGAAGGCGGAACGGCTGCTCCCCGGTCGACGCCGCATAGGGCGTCTTTGCCGCCTCCAGCACTTGCGGCCTGACCGGATTGCCTGTCGTCACCGTCTTGGCGCCCGCAGCGCTTGAATCTTCCGGCAAGAACCCGCCGGCGATGGCATCGACGCGGCCGGCAAGCGCCCGGTTGGCGCGCCCCATCACCGCGTTCTGCTCGTGGATCAGCGTCGGCACCTTGCGCCGCGTCGCCGCATAGAGCGGCGGCAGCGTCGGATAACCGCCGAAACCGACCACGACGGCTGGCTTGATCCGGCCGATCACGGCGGATGCCTGCCGCACGCCACCCCAGATTTTCCAGAAGGCGGCGAGCACGGCAAAAGGATTTTTCGAACTCATTGTCGCCGACTGGATCGGATGGATGCCTGCGGCCGGAAACTGGCCGGCAAAACGCTCGGCACGATCATCGGTGGCGAGATGCACCGTCCAGCCGCGCCTGATCAGTTCGTGCGCCAGCGCCTCGGCCGGGAAGAGGTGCCCGCCAGTGCCGCCGGCCGCCAGAAGGATCGCGCCTTTCGACATTTCATTCCGCCGGCATGGCGCGCTGCGACGGTGCGAATCCCAACTGCTTGCGCTTTTCCGGCCGCTTGCGCGTCAGCGCCAGCACCATGCCCATCGAGATGGCGATGGCGATCTGCGAGGAGCCGCCATAGGAGATGAACGGCAAGGTCATGCCCTTGGCAGGCATCAGCTGCAGATTGACTGCCATGTTGATGACCGACTGCAGACCGAAAACCGTGACCAGGCCGCCAACCGCATAGCGTGTGAAATCGTCCTGCTCCTTGAGCGCGGTGCTGAGGCCGCGCAGCACGATGAAGGCGAAGATGGTCATGATGAAGAAGCACATGATCAATCCGAACTCCTCGCCGGCCACCGAGTAGACGAAATCGGCATGGCTGTCGGGAATCACCCGCTTGACGGTGCCCTCGCCCGGCCCGACGCCGAACCATCCGCCGTTGATCAGCGCATCGCGGCCCATGTCGACCTGGAACGTATCGCCCTCGCCGGTCATGAAGCGATCGATGCGGCCGGCGACATGCGGGAACACCGTATAGGCGGCGAACACGCCGCCGATGCCGGCAGCGCCCAGCGCGATGATCCACAGCCATGGCAGTCCGGCCATGAAGAACATCACCCCCCAGGTGCCGAGCACCAGCATGGTCTGGCCGAAATCAGGCTGCGCCACCAGCAGCGAGATGACGAGGGCCAGCAGCAGCATGGCGAACAGATTGCCCGGGATGTCGGGCTGGCGCTTGTGTTCGGCAAACAGCCAGGCGCAGATGACGACGAAGGCCGGCTTCAGGAATTCCGACGGCTGGATCGACACGCCGGCGAGCGACACCCAGCGCCGCGCGCCCTTCACCTCGACGCCGATATAAAGCACCGCCACCATCAGCACCAGCATGATGCACAACATCGCCAGAGCCATGCGTCTGATCTGCCGCGATTCCAGGAAGGAGACCGCCAGCATCACGCCAAGTGCGGGAATGGTGAAGATGATCTGCCGTGTGGCGAAGTGGAAACTGTCCAGGCCGATGCGCTGGGCCACCGCCGGGCTTGCCGCGAAGGACAGCACGATGCCGAGCCCCATCAGCGACAGGAACGCAGCCAGGAACCAGCGATCGATCGTCCACCACCAGGTGGCAACCGGGCTTTTGTCGAGACGACTTTGCATTACCGTGTCCCTCCGATGAGCTTCACGCCATCAATACTGCTCGCAGCTTGCCTGAAGGCTTCGCCGCGCACTTCGAAATTCTTGAACTGGTCGAAACTGGCGCAGGCCGGCGAAAGCAGCACCACCACCTCGCCGTTGCCATCATCCCTGGCCGCGTCGCTTGCGGCGTGCTCGACTGCTGCCGCCAGCGTGCCGGAGATCTCGTAAGGCACTGCCTCGCCGAGCGTCGCCGAGAAGGCTGGTGCGGCCTCACCGATCAGATAGGCTTTGGCGACGCGCGGAAAGAGGCCGCGCAACGGCTCGATGCCACCCTCTTTCGGGAGCCCGCCGGCGATCCAGTAGATGCGCGGAAAGCTGGACAGTGCGGGCGCTGCCGCATCGGCATTGGTCGCCTTGGAATCGTTGATGAACAGCACATGGCCCTTGCGGCCGACCTGCTCCATACGGTGCGCAAGCCCGGGAAAGGTCTCCAGGCCCGACTGGATCTCGCCCAGCTCGAGCCCGACCTTGAGGCAGGCGGCGATAGCGGCCAACGCATTCTGCGCATTGTGCTGGCCGCGCAGCGAGCCGATGCCTTCGAGAAAGGCGATCCGACTATAACGGCCATGCACCGCCTCCATCAGGTCGGTGCCGTCGGCGAAATAGCCGTCGGTCAATGGCAGGCGCTTGGAAATGCGGATGACGTGCTGGCCTGCCCGTTCCAGCCGGTCGGCGAGCTGGGCGCACCAGGAATCGTCGACACCGACGATTGCCGTCTCGCTGCCGGCCGCCAGCCGTTCCTTGATCGCGGCGTAGTGCTGCATCGTGCCATGACGGTCGAGGTGATCGGGCGTCAGGTTGAGCAGGACGCCGGCGGTCGGATTGATCGAGGGCGCCAGGTCAATCTGGTAGGACGAGCATTCCACGACATAGTGCCGCCCGGGTTCCGGCGGATCGAGCGTCATCACCGCGCGGCCGATATTGCCGCCCATCTGCGTGTCGCGTCCGGCCGATTTCAGGATATGCGCCGTTAGCGCCGTCGTCGTCGATTTGCCGTTGGTGCCGGTTATGGCGATGAAGGGTGCTGCCGGCGCCAGCAAGGTCCGTTGCCGGCAGAACAGCTCGATGTCGCCAATGATCTCGACGCCTGAAGCGCGCGCCAGCTCCACTGTCCAGTGCGGCTTCGGATGCGTCAGTGGTACGCCGGGCGACAGCACGAAGGCCGAGAACTTCGCCCAGTCTGCGCCGCGCAGATCGCCGGTCGCGATACCGACGGCCGCGGCATTGGCGACACTGCCGGGATTGTCGTCCCAGGCGAGCACGTCCGCCCCGCCTTCGATCAGCGCGCGCGCAGTGGCGATCCCCGAGCCGCCGAGCCCAAAGAGCGAAACGCGCTTGCCTGCAAAGGATGCGGCGGGGATCAAGCGACCTCCTATCGGAGCTTGAGGGTCGACAGGCCGACCAGCGCCAGGATGACTGCTATGATCCAGAAGCGGATCACCACCTGGCTTTCGGTCCAGCCCAGCTTTTCGAAATGATGGTGGATCGGCGCCATCAGGAACACCCGCTTGCCGGTCATCTTGAAGTAGCCGACCTGGATGATGACCGACAGGATCTCGACGACGAACAGGCCGCCGACGATGACCAGCACGATCTCGTGCTTGGTGGCAACCGCGACCGTGCCGATCAGGCCGCCCAACGCCAGCGAGCCGGTATCGCCCATGAAGATCGCCGCCGGCGGTGCGTTGAACCACAGGAAGCCGAGGCCGGCGCCGATCACCGCGCCGAGGACCACCGCCAATTCACCGGTGCCGGGCACAAAATGGATCTGCAGATATTCTGCGAACACCGCATTGCCGGAGAGATAGGCAATGACGCCGAAGGACGCCGCCGCGATCATGATCGGCACGATCGCCAGCCCGTCGAGGCCATCGGTCAGGTTCACGGCATTGCCGGCGCCGACGATGACGAAGCATGAGAACGGGATGAAGACCCAGCCGAGATTGACGAGGAACTCCTTGGCGAAAGGAAAAGTCAGCGATGACGAGAACGGCGCCTGGCCGTTGTGCATGATCACCCAGGCGGCGATGCCGGCTATCACGAATTCAAGCGCCAGCCGCGCCTTGCCGGAAAAGCCGAGATGCGATTGCTTCGTCACCTTGAGATAATCGTCGTAGAAGCCGATCGAGCCGAAACCCAAGGTCACCAGCAGTACCACCCAGACATAGATGCTGGACAGGTTCGCCCACAAAAGCGACGAGCCGATGATGCCGCACAGGATCATCAGCCCGCCCATGGTCGGCGTGCCGGCTTTCTTGAAATGCGTCTGCGGCCCGTCGGCGCGGATCGGCTGGCCCTTGCCTTGCCGCAGCCTCAGCGAATTGATGATAGCCGGTCCGAAGATGAAAACGATCAGCGCCGCGGTGATCAGCGCGCCGCCGGTACGGAAGGTTATGTAGCGAAAGACGTTGAAGACCGAGATCTTGTCCGCGAATTCGACGAGCAGTGTGAACATGCGATTCGGTCCCCGGACCTGGCTCTAGGTCTGTTTGGCGGTTGTGGCTACCGCCGGAAATTTGCCGAGCAGTGCGTCGACCAACTTGGAAAACCCGATGCCTTTCGACGATTTGATCATCACCACGTCGCCGGGCTTCAGCGCCGACAGAAGCACCAGTTTCAGATCCTCTGCGCCGGCGCGATACTCCGTCTCGATCTCATCAGGCAGGATGTCGGCCAGCGCCCGCATTTCCGGGCCGGCGAGAAAGACCGTGCGCGTTTCTGTGCCGACGATGAGATCGGCAAGGGCCGCATGCAGCTTCGCCGAGTGGTCGCCGAGTTCGAGCATGTCGCCGAGCACCGCGATGCGCCTGCCTTCGCCCGACACCGGCGTCGCGTTGAGCAGCGCCATTGCTGCGCTCATCGACGCCGGATTGGCATTGTAGCTCTCGTCGATCAGCGTGATCGGACCCCTGGGGTGGCGCAGCACATGGCGCTTGCCGCGTCCGCGTTCGGCCGAAAGATCGGCCAGCGCCAGCGCTACCCTGGCGATGTCGGCCCCGACCAGATGCGCGGCGCCCAGCACGGCCAGCACATTCTGCACCATGTGGCGGCCCGGTGCGCCTACCCTGGCGGTGATCTCCTGTCCGCCGATCTTGGCGGTGATGACAGAATGATCGGCATGCAGCGCGCATTTGAGCAGTTTGAAGGTCGCACGGGCATTCTCGCCAAACCCGTAAATGTACTCGACGCCGGCGGCTCTCGCCAACTTGTCCAGAAGCTTCCAGCGCGGATCGTCGCGGTTGAGAAGGGCGGCACCGTCCGGTTCCAGCCCCTCGAAAATCTCGGCCTTGGCCTTGGCGATCTCGTCCAGATTGCGGAAGAAGCCTAGATGTGCCGCGGCGATCAGCGTGACGATGGCGACATGCGGCCGGACCATCTTGACCAGCGGCCGGATCTCGTCTGGATGGTTCATGCCGATCTCGAACACGGCATAGTCGCAATCCACCGACATCCGCGCCAGCGTCAGCGGAACGCCCCAGTGGTTGTTGAAAGACTGCGGCGACGCATGCACTTTGCCGACCGCGGACAGCACATGGCGCAGCGCTTCCTTGGTGGTGGTCTTGCCCGCCGAACCGGTCACCGCGATGACCTTGGCATTCGAGCGCGCGCGTGCGGCCAGCCCCAGCTTTTCCAGTGCGGCCAGCACGTCCTGCACGACGATCATCGGCGCCGTCAGCCGCCCGAGCGACGGCAGCTTGCCCTCGGCGACGACCAGCACGCCGGCGCCGGCCTTGATGGCAGCGGTCGCGAAATCATGGCCGTCCATCGCCTCGCCCTTGATGGCGAAGAAAGCATCGCCCGGCTCAAGGCTGCGGCTGTCGATCGAGATGCCGCTGATCCCTTCCGGCATCGGACCGAGCGGTCGTCCCCCCATGGCGGCGACGAGATCCTCGGAGGTCCACAGGAAGTTCATGCGACGCGCTCCTGGAGCGCGGCGCGGACTTCCTCATGGTCGGAAAAATGCAGCGTCTCGGCGCCGATGGTCTGGCCTTCCTCATGCCCCTTGCCGGCCACGATCAGCGTGTCGCCGGCATGGAGCATGGCGACCGCCTCGTGGATCGCCTTGCGCCGGTCGCCGATCTCGATGGCGCCGGGCGCAGCGGCAAGGATCGCGGAGCGGATCGTTTCGGGCACTTCCGAACGCGGATTGTCGTCGGTGACGAGGACGACATCGGCGAGCCGCGTGGCGATCTCGCCCATGATCGGCCGCTTGCCCCGGTCGCGGTCGCCGCCGCAGCCGAACACGACGATGACGCGACCGGTGGTGAACGGCCGCACCGAGGCCAACACGTTTTCCAGCGCGTCCGGCTTGTGCGCGTAATCGACATAGACCGGCGCACCGTTGGCAGTGGTGCCAACAAGGTCCAGCCGGCCCGGTGCGCCCTTCAATTTCTCCAACGCCATCAGGGCTTTGGCGGCAGGTGTTCCAGTGGAGATGGCGAGGCCCGCCGAAACCAGGGCATTGGCGATCTGGAAATCGCCGGCCAGCGGCAGGTCAATCTCGTGGAGAACGCCATCGACTTCCACCTCGGCACGCTGGCGGTGGCGCTCGTGCTCGACCCGCTTCAGTGTCAGGAACTCGCCGTGACGGCCGACCGTCAGCACATCCAGTCCCGCCGCCCTCGCCGCCCGGATCGTCGGCTCCGACCACGGATCGTCGGCAAAGATGACGGCCGGCGCGCCCTTCGGCAGCAGCGTATCGAACAGGCGCAGCTTGGCGCGATGATAGTCCTCGACTGTCGGATGATAGTCCATGTGGTCGCGGCCGAGATTGGTGAAGCCGCCGGCTGCAAGCTTCACGCCGTCGAGCCGGCGCTGGTCGAGGCCGTGGCTGGAGGCCTCCATCGATGCGTGAGTGACGCCGGCATCCGCCAGTTCCCGCAGCAGCCTGTGCAAATCTACCGGGTCGGGGGTGGTCAGCGAGCCATATACGTTGCGGCCCGGCGCCACCACGCCGGTCGTGCCGATCGAAGCGGCGGCAAAGCCTGACTGCTCCCAGATCTGCCTGGTGAAGGCCGCAACCGATGTCTTGCCGCTGGTCCCGGTCACCGCGACCATGGTTTGCGGCTGGCTGCCGAAGTAGCGGGCGGCACTCAGCGCCAGCGCCAGGCGCGGATCATCGACGGCGAGAACGGGCACCGGCAGCAGTCCGGCGACCGCACTGCCGTTGCCGGCCACGATCGCCACTGCGCCGCGCTTGGCGGCATCGGCGGCATAGGCCACGCCATCGGCCTTGGTACCGATGAGCGCGAAGAAGACCACGCCCGGTCCAACCTGGCGGGAATCCGACGAAATCCCGGTAACCTCCGTATCGAAGGAAGCTGTCCCCTCGACAGGCAGGATACCGGCTAGGTCTTTCAGCTTCATCGAACCCCGTTCATCGCAACAAAATAGCGCGCTGTTGCCGGCGCGCCCTAAGAATCACTGATAGGAAACCAGCGTTGCGCCATTTTCATGGCTGAAATCTGGCTTCACGCCAAGCATGGAAGCCGAACGTCGGACAATGTTCGCAGCCATGACGCCAGCATTCGAGGCGGCCGTTGCACCCATGCCGGGTTTTTCCGGCCTCGGTTCGTCGGCGATCGTAAGCACGATGTATTGCGGATCGTCCATCGGGAAAGCCGCGACGAAGGCGTTGAAATTCTTGTCCTTTGAATAGCGGCCGTTGACAACCTTCTCGGCCGTTCCGGTCTTGCCGCCGACGCGGTAACCTGGAACCCTGGCGTTCCTGCCTGACCCTTTCTCGGCGTTCAGTGCGTAGAGATAGCGCATGCCCTCGACCGTCTTGTCGCTGACCACTTTCTTGGCCACCGACATCGCCTGTTCCTGTGCGCGCCTCAGGAATGTCGGCTGGATCAGATAGCCGCCGTTCAGCAGCGCGGCGCAGCCGACCGCCGTCTGCAGCGGCGTTGTCGACACACCGTGACCGAAGGCGATGGTGATCGAATGGACCTGTTTCCAGACTTTGGGCTCGGTCGGGCGGGCGACCTCCGGCAGTTCCGTCTGCATCTTCTCGAGGATCCCCAGGCGATGCAGGAATTCGCGGTGCCCCTCGATGCCAACCGCTTCGGCTTCCTTGGCCGAACCGATGTTGGACGAGTAGATGAACACTTCGGGCACCGACAGCACCCGAGCCTTGCCGTGAAAATCATGGATGGTCTGACGGCCGATCCTGATCGGGCGCGAAGCGTCGAAACGGCTTTCCAGCGTCACTTTGCCGGAATCGAGCGCCATGGCGGTGGTGAAGCTCTTCAACGTCGAACCCATTTCGTAAAGGCCGGCCGACATGCGGTTCAAGCGGTCCTTGTCCTGCGCATTGTAGGGGTTGTTCGGGTCGAAATCCGGAACCGATGCCATCGCCATCACTTCGCCGGTCTTGATGTTGAGAACGACGGCGCCCGCCGCGATTGCGCGGTATTTCTCCATGCCGGTGGCGACCTCGTCCCGCACGATATGCTGGACGCGCAGGTCAATCGAGAGCTGCACCGGCTTCAGATCCTTGGCCATCGCCAGGCCCGACGCCTGAAGATCGCTCAGCCCCTGTTCGTCGATGTATTTCTCCATGCCGGAGATGCCTTGGTTGTCGATGTTGGTGAGCCCGACAATGTAGGACGAAGTTTCGCCAGCCGGATAGAAGCGGCGCTTTTCGGTGCGGAAGCCGAAGCCGGGAACACCGAGCTGCATGATATCCGATTGTTGCTTGGGCGTCAGTTGCCGCTGCAGCCAGACGAAGCCGGCGCCGCTCTTGAGCTTGTGGTAGGTCTGCTCGTAGTCGATCTCGGGAAGCACCGTCGCCAGCTTTTCGATCGCCTCGTCGGCGTCGACAATGCGGCGCGGTTCGGCAAACAGCGATGCCGTCTTGATGTCCGTCGCCAGCACTTCGCCGTTGCGGTCGACGATGTCGGGCCGTGACGCCGTCACCCGGCTCTGCGGACCGCCGGACAGGTCGGGGTTCTGAAAACCCAGATAGACCAGCCGCCCGGTGATGGTTGAATAGATGCCGAAGAACACCGCCATCGTCATCACGATGCGGGTCCTGCCCTTACCGCCGGTCGCCTTGCGGGCGCCTTCGACCACAATCGATCCATCTTCCGACTTGGCGCGACGCTTCAGCAGTCCGGCGATCGACGGAAATCTGGCGATCATTGGACGATGCCTCCGGTCACCACGGGGTCTTTGTCGCCCAAGGGTCCTTTGCCAGAATTGTCGGCCATGCCGCCCAGCCGCTGCGACGAAAGGTCTTCTATGGTGAGGGGTTTTGCCGGCAGGTCGTCCAGCCCAATGATCTGGCGGGCGCTGACCGGCTCGAGTTCGAGTTGCGACTTGTAGATCTCGGCCAGCTTTTGCAGGCGCGACGGCTGGGTCAGCAGGCTCCAGTCCGCCTTCAGGAGATCGATCGTATCCTCCTCGTAGCGGATCTGCGCCTGGATCTTGTGCACCGCCGCCAATTGTTCTTCGGCCTCGCGCTTGGTCTTGTAGGTCAAGGCCGCAGCCGAAACCATGACGGCGATAAGGACTATGTCGCTGGTACGAAACACGTGCTCACCTCTCTCCCGGGCGGTCGGCACCGGGAAGTTTTGGGTCAGGAAGTTTTGGAAGCCCGAAAATCGAAAAGTCGCCGGCGCGCGGCGGTGCTTCGGTGCGGATCGCAGCGCGCAGCCTTGCCGAGCGTGCGCGCGGATTGGCTGATATCTCGGCCTCATCAGGCGTCACGCCGCTACCCGCCTTTTTGAAGGTGGCGGTGCGCGCTTGCGCCTCGGGCAGGTGCCGCGATCCGGTGGCCGCATCGGCGCGATCGGCGATGAAGCGCTTGACGATGCGGTCTTCCAGAGAGTGGAACGTCACCACGGCCAGCCGTCCGCCCGGTTTCAGCACGCGTTCAGCCGCAAACAGCGCTTTGGCCAGTTCGCCGAGTTCGTCATTGACGAAGATGCGCAGTGCCTGGAAGACGCGGGTCGCCGGATGGATCTTGTCCTTCGGTGCGCGGCCGACATGCGTCTCGATGGCGTCGGCAAGGTCGAGCGTGCGCTCGAACGGATGTTTTTCGCGACGGCTCTCGATCATGCGGGCGATGCGGCCGGCGTGACGCTCTTCGCCAAGAAACCCGAAGATGCGGGCAAGGTCGCCCACTTTGAAGCTGTTGACGACATCAGCGGCGCTGAGGCCAGCCTGCGCCATACGCATATCGAGTGGTCCGTCGGCACGGAACGAAAAACCGCGCTCCGGCTGGTCGATCTGCATTGAGGAGATGCCGATGTCGAGCACGACGCCGTCAGCACTTTCGACATGCTCGTCCAATGTCGAGAACGGCGCCTGAACCAGCCTGAGCTTGCCGCCTGATAGTTGTTCGAGAACACGACCCGCAGCGATCGCATCCGGATCGCGGTCCATGGCGACGACCGAGGCGCCGCTTGCCAGAATGGCTTTGGTGTAGCCGCCGGCGCCGAAGGTGCCGTCGACGATCAGCTCGCCCGCCTTAGGGGAAAGTGCCTCCATCACTTCGGCAAGGAGGACCGGAATATGGCGAGCCGGTCCGCCTGCGGCGTGAGGGTCATCGCCGTAGCCCGCCATCATTCCGGTCGCTCCCCAGGCTTCGTCCCCTGCCAAAGCTGCAAAAGCCGGGCGCGCGCTTCCGCCCCATAGGCGGTGAGCCGTCCAGGTTCCCAGATCTGAAAGAAATTGCCGCGACCGACAAACGCCGCTTCCGCGGAAATGCCGGTGTGCTCGCGGATGAAATCGGTCATCGAGATGCGGCCGTCCTGATCGAGCTTGAGAAATGTCCCATCGCCATGGCAGAAGAACGACATGTCGTCCGCCGTCTGCAGGAAGGGGTCTTCCTGCGCGATGCGCTGCTCGTAGCGGTCGAGCAGGTCGAGCCCGCCGACATCCATCGCCGGGCGATCCAGGCAGCGCAGCGCATAGAGTTCCGAATAGCCGCGTTTCTGGACAACGGCACGGAAATGCGCTGGAACGGACACCCGTCCCTTCGCATCGATCCTGTTCACCGCGCTTGACAGAAACCGGTCCATTACGCGTTACGGCCGCTTGCGCCGCCGCACCCCTCTGCATCTTCCCGCCCGCGCCGCCCCGGCGCGGTCCCTGCCCAAAACTCACTTCGTTCCAGGCGAAAACAAGCAAACGCTCAGCCGCCGCGGCTGCCCGATTGGCGTACGCTTCACCCTGACGCGGAACGAAGGCTTGAATATCGAAATGGGATATCATGGGGCGCTATGGGCGTCAACGGGAATAGGCTTCACAAACGCGCGCCACAACCGATGAGAGCAGCTTTGACGGCACTCCCGTCTTTATGCTCCATTAAGCCTAACGAAGCGTTTAGAGCGGTTTGCCGGCACGGTTCGGCGCTTGCCTGCCGGTGTGACCCGGCATAGCGTCTGCGCGTTCTTCTCCTCAAAGTCAGGGTTCGAAAAACCGATGTCCGAAACAGCGAAGTCGCGCGCCGCCACCCTTGCCCATTTGCGTGGCGTCAAGCTCGCCAAGGGCGACCCGGTCTCACTACCGCTGATAGTGACGACAACTTTCCATCTGCCCGGCAACCCGGCCGGCGTCAGCCAGTACGGGCGCTACGACAACCCGACATGGAACGCGGTGGAAGACATGCTCGGCCACCTTGAGGACGCGCCGTCCGTAGCGTTCCCGTCGGGCATGGCCGCGATCTCGGCGGTCTTCTTCGCGCTGCTCAAGGCAGGCGATCGCATCCTGTTGCCGTCCGATGGTTACTACACGCCGCGCCTGCTTGCCGAGCGCTTCCTCAAACCTTTCGACGTCTCGTTCGACACAAGACCGACCAAGTCCTTTCTGGACGGCGGTTTTTCCGGCTACCGGCTGGTGTTCGTCGAGACCCCATCCAATCCCTGCCTAGACATTTGCGACCTGGCCGGCGTGGCGCGCCTTGCGCACGAGGCCGGCGCGCTGGTCGTCGCCGACAACACCACGATGACGCCTTACGGTCAGCGCCCGCTCGATCTCGGCGCCGATATCGTCGTTGCTGCTGACACTAAGGCGCCCAATGGCCATTCCGACGCGCTGTTCGGCCATGTCGCCAGCCGTGACACCGGGGTCATCACCGCCATCCGCGACTGGCGCAAACTGTCGGGCTCCACCCCCGGACCATTCGAAGCCTGGCTGGTCCATCGAGGCCTCGAGACGCTGGAAGTCCGCTTCGACCGCATGTGCACGTCGGCCGAACTGATCGCCCGACGCCTGACAAATCATCGGAGCGTGAAATCCGTCCGCTTTCCTGGGCTGGAGAATGACCCTTCGCACAATCTGGCGACCACCCAAATGGAGCGTTTCGGCTTCCTTATCGGTCTCGACCTGGGGAGTGAAGCCAAGGCCGAAGCGTTCATCGGCGCCTGCGCCCTGATCCAGCCCGCGACCTCTTTCGGCGGCGTCCACTCTTCGGCCGAGCGGCGCGCCCGCTGGGGTGATGCAGTGCCGCCCGGCTTTGTTCGCCTGTCGGTCGGCTGCGAGCCGGTGGAGGAGCTTTGGCAGGCGATCGAGGCGTCACTGGACGGCGCGGGCGGCTGAACGAACCGATCAGGAAGCCAGATCGTCGGCTTCAATATTGCGCCGGCCATGCAGCACACGCAGGATTTCGATGGCATCTCCGCCGACACGGGTACAAGGTGAGATATTCGCCGACGACCAGGTGGCGAATGCCGGGCGCAATGTCTTCGCGCGGCGCCAGCGGGCTTCGATCCGGTCGAGCAGCCGGTCTGCTGCAGCCTCGTCGTCTCGCGCGATATGAAGCCAGATCGCGATCAAATCCTCTTCTGCATTTGCAGTTCGGATGATGGGCAGCAAATTCATGCCGCGTTATCGGATTTCAATCGCCTGCGCGCTTCGGCCTTGATTTCGTCGATCGACGCAAACCGTCCCGGCCCGCTGTCGATCCCCTCCTGCACCAGCTTGCGCAGCTCCTCGACCGTGTAGCCATGCAAGTCGCGGCGGTCCTTCCATTGCCTGAGTGCGTCGCGGATCACCTCGCTCGCCGAAGCATATTCGCCTGCGGCGACCACATCGTCGACCGCAGCCGCCAGTTCCGGCGAAAGCGTGATGCTGCGTTTGTCGACCTGGCCCATGATGCGCTCCTGATATTGCCCGGCCTATGGTACGATTTAATCGTACCAATTTCAAGAAACGCTCGCTCCATGCACAGCCCAGTGAAAGCTGATTCAGTCAATGAGGCGCCTGAACCAGCAGGCGCGCCCGAAGGCGCAACCTGCTGATATCAGGGAATTTCCTTGTAGAATCTGGAAGAAATTGCCAGCTGGCCTGTAAGCCGGGTTCTGTATGGCCCTCGCCCCTTGCGGCGCGAGAACGTGGCGGCCATTCATCTTGGGCGCATGTTGCCATGCACCTCACGCAACCTACCCGGACGGTGAGCCGGAAACAGCCCTCGAGGGTTTCCCCTCGCACCGCCCCTATTCGGTCTTGCTCCCGGTGGGGTTTACCGTGCCGCTCCTGTTGCCAGTCGCGCGGTGGGCTCTTACCCCACCCTTTCACCCTTACCACGACGGATCGTGGCGGTTTGCTTTCTGTGGCACTTTCCCTAGGGTCACCCCCGCCGGCCATTAACCGGCACCGTGTCTCCATGGAGCCCGGACTTTCCTCACCCGCAGCCTTTCGGCTTCGCGGGTGCGGCCGCCCGGCCAGCTGGCAAGGCGTATAAAGGGATTCGCGCCCGAAAACGCAAACAAAAAAGCAGGTTCCGGCTTATTTACGCCGGCGCTCCAAGCGCGGCCAGCTGCACCTTGACCTTGCCGCAATAGGCCGCGGATATCGGGTTCATACGCTTGGCGCCATGGCCGGCATTGTACTTCAGGATCGTGCCGCATGTCGTGCCGTCGCCGAGGTTCCGCGCCATGGCGAGGTATTTCATGCCGTATTTGATGTTGGTCTCGGGATCGTAGAGACCTTTGATCGAGCCGCTGTAACCCATCATCCGCGCCGTCGACGGCTTGATCTGCATCAGCCCGATCTCACCGGCGCTGCCGACCTGGTTCGGCTGGAAACCGCTCTCGATCATGATGACGGCCTTGGCGAGCGACACCGGCACACCATTGCTGGCGGCATGACGCTCGATGATCGTCGAATACTGGCCGCTGCCGCCAGCGACCGCCGCCTTCGGCGCCGCCGCGCTGCTTTTCCGGCTGATCGACGCCGTCGTCGCCTGGTCGATGCGGGTCCTGTTGCGCTTCACATGCCGCTTGGAGACTGCCTTGTTTGCAGAGAATGGCTTTTTCACTTTTACCCCAGCTTTTTCCGCCATTGCGGATGCTGTGCTTTTTTCCTTTGCGCCCTGGCCGGCTTTCGGCGTGGCGGTTTTGTCGGACGCGGTAATGAAACCCTGGTCGGCTCGCTGGCTCAGTGGCGCGCCATTCGCCGCACCGATGGCAAAAGTAATTACGCCGGCAGCAACAGCTGCCGTTAAAACGGTCAATTTCTGCATGGGATCCTGTTCTGTTTGAACCGCGCGAAGAACTTCACGCAGCTACGCTAATCAACATCGGAACATCTGGGGGCTGTAGGTCCGACAACTTGCACGGATCGCCTTTGACGACCGAATTGGCGGCAAAAAAGGCGGGGCAAGTCACTTTAAGTGACAGGCTGTAACTTAATAGCTAAGAAAAGACTACTTGGACGGAACTGCCCTCACGGAGGCAAGCAGCCTTTCCAGCGTGCGGATGGTCGATCCGTCGGCCACACCATCCACTTTGCGTTGGCGGAAGTGCCGTTGAAAAGCCTCGACCACGATTTCGGTATGCCGGTCAAAATTGCCTGATATCTCCACGCCATAACCGTAGCGCGCCAGCATCGATTGCAGCGCCTCGACCTCGGCATCCGCATCGCCGGCCTTCAGCACCGCGCCACGCCTGACGGGTGCCGCTTCGACGAGATGGCCGACACCGGCCTCGAACAGGGCCTTCCAAGGGAATTTCTCGCCCGGGTCGATCTTGCGTCCCGGCGCCACGTCGGAGTGGGCGAGCACCCGTTGGGCTGGAATGGAATGGCGCTGGACAATCCCCTTGCACAGGCCGATGACGGCATCGATCTGCCGTTTCGGAAAATTCCGATAGCCCAGCAAATGCCCCGGATTGACGATCTCGACGCCGACTGAACAGGAGTTGATGTCGCTGCGCCCGAACCACGAACTCTTGCCGGCATGCCAGGCACGGTCGCTTTCCCTGACCATCTGGACGATGCGGCCGTCCTCATGGACGAGATAGTGCGACGAAACCTCGCTGGCCGGATCGCACAGCCATGCTTCGGCGCCGGCGCCGGTCTCCATGCCGGTGTAGTGCAGCACGACCATATCGGCGGTCCCGGGTCGTGGACCGAAATTCGGCGATACACTTACCTCGGCGCTCGGCTCGTCGGGCAGGAAGCCGCTCATGCGTGCCGCAGGCCTCGTTCGATCATCTCATAGGCCGCGTTGATTGCCGCTATCCTGCTGGTTGCAATCTTGATGAATTCCTGCGGCAGGCCGCGTGCGATCAGCCGGTCGGGATGGTTGTCCGAAACCAGCTTGCGATAACGCTTCCTGACCTCCTCGAACGTTCTTCCCCGCTCGATGCCAAGCACGACATAGGGATCGGCCGCACCCAGGTCGACGTGCCGGGCCAGAATGCTCTGGTAATGCGCCTCCTCGATCCGGAATATCTCGGCGATACGATGCAGGAACTGGCCTTCGCGCTCGTGGACCAGCCCGTCGGCCTTGGCGATATGGAACAGCCCGTCGAGAATGTCCTCCAGCATGACACAGTTTGAATGGCCAGAGCCGCAAAGCTGCGCCATGCGTTCGGCATAGGTCTCGAATCCGGCAATGTCGCGCTTGGCAAGATCGTAGAGCCGCGCGACATTGCGCGTCTGCTTCTTCGGCACTTCGAATATCTGCTGGAAGGCGCGCACCTCGTCCTGCGTGACGATGCCGTCGGCCTTGGCCATCTTGGCCGACAGCGCGATCATCGCCACCGAGAAGGCGACGCGCCGGCGCAGATCGGGATCGCCGGAGAAAACCGTACGCACGGCCTCGACGACGTCGGCGACACCCGACGAGGTTGAGGACGAAACGCGGGTGATGAAGTCGCCGAGGCGATCCCAAATCGACATGAGCATCTATTAGGGCTAACCGGCCACCGCTATCAAGCGAAGACAATGCCGCAGGGCCGGCCCAGCCGATTTCGTGGGATGCCTGAAGTAGGTGGCGCTAACCATCGATCATGGAAAACAAGCAGACGGCAGCCGCGACAGCGGCCATATCGCGAGAAAACCGCAGGCCTTGCGACATCTTGCCGTTCGTTGCCGCCCTGGCGGCGAGGTTCGGCTACGTCGTCTCGGGGAAACTGGCGCGGGAAATGCCGGGCAGGCAGGTGGTCTGCCGGGCGCTATCGCCCGCGTCAGCCAGGCACAATTGCTGCAAACCTTGGTTACCATTGCCATTTCGGCCCTTCTGCTGGGCGAAAAAGTGACGGGCGAAACCATACCATTCGCGCTTGCGGTGATGGCCATCGCCGCAAGGCGCGTGTCTTGAACCAGATGCTGGGAAGGCCGGCATCATGCCGGCCTTCCCTCAATCTTCAGTCAGATAAACTACTGCGCCGGCGCAGGAGCAGGCTCTGTCGGAGCCGGCTCGGCCGGCTTCGTGGCATCAGGAGCCGGCTGCATCGGCTGTTCAGCCGCCGGCGGATTGGTGCTCTGCGTGGTGGTGGCATCCCCGCCCGTGCCGCTGTCGCTGCAAGCCGCAACGCCAAGCAGGGCAAGCGCCGAAACCGACGCAAGAATGAGTTTCTTCATGACATCTCTCCTCTAATCACGCCCCCGCTACCGGTGACGATCGAGGGCAGAATGCACCAAGTGCCCTATGAGTTTCATAACGTTGCATTTCCGCGTGTAACATCATCTGCTTTTGCCGTTGCCGGTGAGGCTACTGCGAATTAACACATTGAATCAATAAAATGCCTGGGAGAGCTGCCGTGACTGCCAAATGGGATTTCTGGATCGACCGCGGCGGCACCTTCACCGATGTCATCGGCCGTGACCCGGAAGGCGGGCTGCACCCGCGCAAGCTGCTGTCCGAGAATCCTGAAGCCTATGCCGACGCCGCTATCCACGGCATTCGCGAGCTGCTGGACCTGAAATCCGGCGCTCCGATCCCGTCCGGCCTGATCGGCGACATCAAGATGGGCACCACCGTTGCCACCAACGCGCTTCTGGAGCGCAAGGGCGACCGTGTTCTGCTGCTCATCACCAGGGGATTTCGCGACGCGCTGAGGATCGCCTACCAGGCACGACCCGACATCTTCGCCAAGGAGATCATTCTTCCCGAGCAGCTCTACGAACGCGTCATCGAAGTCGACGAACGCGTGCGCGCCGACGGGAATGTCGAACGGCTGCTCGACATTGCCGCCTGCCGGCCGGCGATCGAACAAGCCAGGGCGGACGGCATCGACGCCGTGGCGATCGTCTTCATCCATGCCTGGAAATATCCCGATCACGAAAAGGCGGTTGCAAAGGTCTGCAGAAAACTAGGGTTTCGCCAAGTCTCGGTCAGCCACGAGGTCTCACCGCTCGTCAAGCTGGTCGGCCGCGGCGACACCACCGTGGTCGACGCCTATTTGTCACCGATTCTGGCAAGGTATGTGCAAAAAGTGGCGGGTGAACTGGGCGTTCTCTCCCCCCTCGAGGGGGAGATGGCCGCGCAGCGGCCAGAGGGGGTCGCCCAAGGCAGCGCGAGGCGTCAAGGAACGTCGAGCACTGCCGCAACGACCCCACCCGGCGGCTTCGCCGGCACCCTCCCCGCAAGGGGGAGGGAATCCCCCCGGCTCATGTTCATGATGTCGTCGGGCGGCCTCACCGCCGCCGACATGTTCCAGGGCAAGGACGCGTTGTTGTCCGGCCCGGCCGGCGGCGTCGTCGGCATGGTCGAGACAGCAAAACTCGCCGGTTTCGACAAGGTCATCGGCTTCGACATGGGCGGCACCTCGACTGACGTTGCCCATTATGACGGCGACTATGAGCGCGCCTTCGACACCGAGGTTGCCGGCGTGCGCATCCGTGCGCCGATGATGCGCATCCACACCGTCGCCGCCGGCGGCGGCTCGATCCTGCATTACGAGGCCGGCCGTTTCCGCGCCGGGCCGGATTCGGCCGGCGCCAATCCCGGCCCGGCCGCCTACCGGCGCGGCGGCCCGCTGGCCGTCACCGACGCCAATGTTATGCTGGGCAAGCTGCAGCCCGACTTCTTCCCGGCCATTTTTGGACCCCGCCAGAATGAACCGCTCGACGTGCAAACCGTGCGCGAGAAATTCGCAGCACTCGCCGCCGAAATCGGCGACGGCCGCTCACCGGAGGCGGTGGCCGAAGGGTTCGTCACCATCGCCGTCGAAAACATGGCCAACGCGATCAAGAAGATTTCCGTGCAGCGCGGCTACGACGTCACCGAATATCTCTTGAATTGTTTTGGCGGCGCCGGCGGCCAGCACGCCTGCCTCGTTGCCGACGCACTCGGCATGGAGGCGGTGCTGATCCATCCCTTCTCCGGCCTGCTGTCGGCCTATGGCATTGGATTGTCCTCGATTTTTTCGTCGCGCCAGCAGGCGCTGCTGAAACCGCTGGCGGAAGTGTCCAGGCCGGCAATCGACGAGCTCATCGCAACGTTGCGCAAAGCCGTCATCGACGAGCTTGCCGCGCAAGGCATTGCCGAGGACGCCGTCGCCTCCAAACCGGTGCTGCAGATCCGCTATGACGGCACCGACACCGCGCTGCCGGTGAATTTCGAGCACGGCTCGACCGCACGCGCCAAGGGCGATTTCGAAATGGCCCACAAGGCGCAGTTCGGCTTCGTCTATGACGACAAGCCGATGATCGTGGAATCGGTCGGCGTCGAAGGCATCGATACCGGCGGCACTGGCCGCGACGAAAGTGATTCAGCCGTTGAGGACATCGCCGCAAGCCCTTCGCAGAGTCGGAAAATCTTCGCCGACGGCACCTGGCGAGACGCCGGCATCTTCCGCCGCGAGGTACTCAAACCGGGGCACAAGGTTGTCGGCCCTGCCCTGGTCATCGAACCGAACCAGACCATCGTCGTCGAGCCGGGCTGGCAGGCCGGGATCACCGCCAAGAACCACGTGCTCTTGCTCCGCATCGAGAAAAAGCGCCGGCAGGCGGCGCTCGGCACCGAGGCCGATCCGGTCATGCTGGAGGTGTTCAACAACCTGTTCATGTCGATCGCCGAACAGATGGGCGTGACGCTGCAGAACACTGCCTATTCCGTCAACATCAAGGAACGGCTGGATTTCTCCTGCGCCGTCTTCGACCGCCATGGCGCGCTGGTCGCCAACGCGCCGCACATGCCGGTGCATCTCGGCTCCATGGACCGTTCAGTGGAAACCATCATCCGGCTGAACTCCGGCGACATCCGCCCCGGCGACGTCTTTGCCCTCAACGCGCCCTACAATGGCGGCACGCATCTGCCTGATATCACGGTGGTGACGCCGGTCTTTTCCCTCCCCCTCGAGGGGAGGGTGGCCGCGAAGCGGCCGGGTGGGGTCACCGCAGACGGCACCGCAAGGGCGTCGAGCGCTGCCGCAGCGACCCCCACCGCCGCCTTCGGCGGCACCTCCCCCTCAAGGGGGGAGGAGATCCTCTTCTACGTTGCCTCACGCGGTCATCATGCCGACATCGGCGGCACCGCGCCCGGTTCAATGACGCCGCTCGCCACCACGGTCGACGAGGAAGGCGTGCTGTTCGACAATTTCCGCATTGTCGATCGCGGCCGGTTCCGCGAGAAGGAACTGGAGACGCTGCTCACCGACCACCCTTATCCCGCGCGCAATCCGCACCAGAACATTGCCGACCTCAAGGCGCAGATTGCCGCCAACGAAAAGGGCGTTGCCGAACTGCGCAAGATGGTCGCGCATTTCGGCCTTGATGTCGTCGAGGCCTACATGGCTCACGTCCAGGACAATGCCGCCGAAAGCGTGCGCCGTGTACTGGAGCGGCTGCCCGACAGTTCCGTATACGAGTATCCGACCGACACCGGCCAAGTCATCAAGGTGAAGATCTCGGTCGACCGGAAAAAGCGTGAGGCGACCGTCGACTTCAGCGGCACCTCGCCGGTCATGAAGAACAATTTTAACGCCCCCGAGCCGGTCGCCCGCGCAGCCGTGCTCTATGCCTTCCGCGTCATGGTCGAGGACATGATCCCGATGAATGCCGGCTGTCTGAGACCAATCAACATCATCATTCCCGAGGGTTGCATGCTGAAGCCGACCTACCCGGCCGCGGTCGTCGCCGGCAATGTCGAAACCTCGCAGCATGTCACCAATGCGCTGTTCGGCGCCATGGGCGCGATGGCCAATGCGCAAGGCACGATGAACAACCTCACCTTCGGCAACAAAAAGTACCAGTATTACGAGACGATCTGCTCCGGCTCGCCGGCAGGCCGGATGAACAACGGTCGCGGCTTTGCCGGCACCTCCGGCGTCCACACCCACATGACCAATTCGCGCCTGACCGACCCGGAAGTGCTGGAACTGCGGTTCCCCGTCCTGCTCGAGGATTTCCACATCCGCGAGGGCTCCGGCGGCAAAGGCAAATGGAGTGCCGGCGACGGCACCGAGCGCACCATCCGTTTCCTCGAAAAGATGGAATGCGCGATCCTGTCCTCACATCGCAACCGCCCGCCGCAAGGCCTGGACGGCGGCGGCGATGGCGAGGTCGGCTCGACCAAGGTCCGCCGCAAGGATGGCCGCATCGAAGTCCTCAAGGCTTGCGACCAGACGCTGCTCGAGGCCGGTGAAGCCGTCATCGTGACGACGCCGACGCCGGGTGGGTTTGGTAAACTGTAGGGTCAACCGAAAGATTGACAGGCCGCGTATGCACCATCAGGGTCATAGTTGGGGGCAAGCCATGTCGAATTCCGAAGAAGACGCTCAGAAAATGCGCTGGCGCGGCCGAGCGACACTCGCTGCTTTCTGTCTTTTGGTTGCTGCATCAGCGATGACTTGGCTTGTCATACCGCACCTGCCTACGGCCTACACATGTCCATTTCGCGATACTCCGGCCCTCCGCTGGCTATGGCCGGGAAATCAGGCGACATACAACCAGATCAGCCAATGGCACGGCACCCTCAATGATCAGTGCAATCTTTTCTCAACACGATCTATGCTGTCTGTATTTTTTGCCACGTTTAGTATCTTTTTTATATAACTTCACTCTCGAAAGCTCAGATCACCATGAAGACAGGACCCGTGATCACCACGCTGGTGATGGCATTCATGATCGTAGGTCTTTTTTCAGGTGGCTTTAACGATCAGGCGACCGGTCGTGGCGCCTGGGCAGCATACCATACGACTGATTCGACCAACGTCCTTCTGGGGAAGACTTTGCCTCGCATGTTCGCCATCTACATTTTTGGTCCGGTCTGGATCACTCACTTGAGGGTTGCGTGGCTCCAGCAGTCTTCGGTGTAAGCTGCGGACGCATGGCTGGAGGTGCCAAATGATATTGCGAGCTACAGCAAGCCGGCTGCTGTCATCCATCTGTCATCGCTGAGCGCTACCCGCTTGCGGCAGAGCAAACGGGGAATCGCCTTGTCATGACGGATCTTTCCGGAGAACTGGTTTTTCGCCGCGGCAAGCAAGTTGGCAAGGCCGTCTACCAGAACCGCCCGCTGTCTAAGGCCGGCCTCTCCGAGCGGCTCTTCGCCTTGCTGTTTTCCGGCCTCGTCTATCCGCAAATCTGGGAAGACCCCGACGTCGACATGGAGGCGATGCAGCTTGGCCAGGGCCACCGCGTCGTCACCATCGCCTCGGGCGGCTGTAACATCCTTGCCTATCTCACCCGGTCACCCGAACGGATCGACGCCGTCGATCTCAACGCCGCCCATATCGCGCTGAACCGCATGAAGCTCGAAGCGGTGCGCCATCTGCCGTCGCAGGGCGACCTGTTCCGTTTCTTCGGCGCTGCCGAGACCCGTCACAATTCGCAAGCCTACGACCGTTTCATCGCGCCGCATCTCGACCCGGTCAGCCGCCATTACTGGGAACATCGCAACTGGCGCCGGCGCCGGCGCATCGCCGTCTTCGACCACAATTTCTACCAGACCGGCCTGCTCGGCCTGTTCATTGCCATGGGCCATCGCACCGCCAAATTCTTCGGCGTCGATCCGGCCGCCATCATGCAAGCCAAAAGCCTCGCCGACCAGCGCCGCTTCTTCGACGAGGAGCTGGCGCCGGTCTTCGAAAAGCCGCTGCTGAAATGGGCAACATCGCGAAAAGCCTCGCTGTTCGGCCTCGGCATTCCGCCGGCCCAGTACGATTCGCTGATCACCTCGGGCGACGGCACCATGGCCAGCGTGCTGAAGGCCCGGCTGGAAAAGCTCGCCTGCGATTTTCCGCTACAGAATAACTATTTCGCCTGGCAGGCTTTTGCCCGCCGCTATCCCAATCCCGGCGAGGCTGCGCTGCCCGCCTATCTTGAAAAGCGCAACTACAATACGATCCGCAACAATGTCGACCGCGTTGCCGTCCACCATACCAATCTGATCGAATTCCTCGCCGGCAAGGATGCCGGTTCGGTCGACCGCTTCGTCCTGCTCGACGCCCAGGACTGGATGACCGACGACCAGCTCAATGCGCTGTGGGCCGAGATCACCCGCACCGCGTCCACCCACGCCCGCGTCATCTTCCGTACCGCGGCCGAACCCAGCCTGCTACCCGGCCGGGTCTCGAATTCGCTGCTCGACCAGTGGAGCTATGCAGACGAGGCGTCGCGCGAATTCTCGGCCCGCGACCGTTCGGCCATCTATGGCGGCTTCCATCTTTATGTGAAGCAGTCCGCATGAGCACGACCGAACTGCCGGCAAGGCACGCCGAACCGCCGGCCAGCCATGCCGAACTGATGGACGGCGTCTATCGCTGGCAGCGCCATTTCTACGACCTGACCCGCAAGTACTATCTGCTCGGCCGCGACCGGCTGATATCAGGGCTCGACGTGCCGGCCGGCGGCACGGTGCTCGAACTCGGCTGCGGCACCGGCCGCAACATCGTCCTTGCCGCCCGCCGCTATCCAGGCGCCCGTTTCTTCGGCCTCGATATTTCGGCCGAAATGCTGGAGACGGCCAGCGCCGCCATGGTCTGCGAAGGCCTGTCCGGCCGTGTCACGCTGGCACGCGGCGACGCCACTGATTTCGACGCAGAAGCGCTATTTTCTGTTGAAAGTTTCGACTGCATTTTTGTCTCGTATTCGCTGTCGATGATCCCCGGTTGGGAGAAGACGGTTTCCGCGGCACTTGCAGCCTTGTCGCCTGGCGGCTCGCTGCACGTCGTCGATTTCGGCCAGCAGGAAGCCCTGCCCCGCTGGTTCCGCACGCTGCTGCGCGGCTGGCTGAGAAAATTCCATGTCGAGCCGCGTGAAGCGTTGCGCGATGTCCTGGAATCGGAATCTGCAACAGTCGGCGCAAGCCTCCGATTCAGAACACTTTATCGCGGCTATGCATGGCTCGCCGTGGTCGGGCAGCGCAGCTAGTCAGGGTGTGTTGAAATTCAGGTCAAGCCGAGCCGGAGTCGAAGACGGGCAACTTCGCGCGTCAGGAGCGGATATTGCCATCCACCTCGCCACGCTCTTCACGAGAACGAACTCTGAATCGGATTAGACTAGACTTGGCGAACGCCGCTTGTGTCTTCCGGCGCGAAAGGCCAACGCTCAGCCGAGTATCCTCTTGACTCGTCCGGGCTTCCCGGTGCGGTCGCGCCATTTGCAAACATCGGCTCTCCAACAGCGACGGGGATTTTTGGCGATCGCAATGCAACTCAACCAGATATTGCGACTTGCCACACGGAGCAGCTGGAAATTTATCCTGCCCTCCTTCTACAAAACGCGAGAGCAAGCCATGATGGGCTAGTCGTATTCATCGCGAGACCGCTATCCCAGGAGAAGCGAAGCGGCCAAATGCGTAACTGGGTGACAAAGTTCTGGCGCTCGCTTTCTGCCGGCGGCCTCGTCGTGGGCACGCTGTTCTTCGCAGCTTCTCTTACGCCGACCCTTGTTCCTCGAACCTATCTGACCCAGGGCGTGCTCTCCGGGGCATGTTTCGCCGCCGGATACGGCATCGGAGTCGCGTGGCGCTGGCTGTGGGCCTATATGGAGCTTCCGGAACCGCGTGAGCGGTTCCTGCTTGCTCTCAAGATCGCCGTCGCGGCCATTTGCGCAGCAATCGCCATCTTGTTTTTATGGTGGGCAGCGGAATGGCAAAATTCAATCCGTCAACTGATGCACCTCGAACCCGTGACGAGCGCGCATCCGCTTGAAGTCTGCGTCATCGCGATCGTCACGTTCCTGATGCTCATCGCGCTGGCCCGGCTCTTCAAACGCATCTCCCGTTTGATTTCAGAAAGGTCGGGCCGCTTCGTCCCCCGCAGGGTTTCGAATGTGATCGGTTTCACTGTCGCGATACTGTTGTTCTGGGCGGTCGCAAATGGCGTGCTCGTCCGCTACGCGCTCTACGTCGCCGATTCGTCCTTCGCAACGTTTGATGCCCTCGTCGAACCGGATCGAGCGCAGCCGACACCTCCGCTCAAGACCGGCAGTGCCGCTTCCCTCGTCAGCTGGAAAGAACTTGGACGGGCAGGACGAGAGTTCATCGCGACGGGACCTACCGCTAGCGAGATAAGCACGTTCACGCAAAAGGATGCGCGCGAACCCATCCGGGTCTATGTGGGGCTTCGGGCGGCCGACACTGCCGAAGAGAGGGCGCAACTTGCCCTTGAGGAATCAAAGCGCGTCGGGGCCTTCGAACGCTCCGTACTGGTCGTCATCACGCCTACCGGAAGTGGCTGGATCGATCCCGCCTCGATGGATACGGTTGAATACCTCCACAATGGCGACGTGGCGAGTGTTGCCCAGCAGTACTCCTATCTGTCGAGCCCGCTATCGTTGCTGGTCGAGCCGGAATACGGCTCGGAAGCAGCAAGGGCTTTGTTTGCCGCAGTCTATGAATACTGGACGACGCTTCCCCACAACAGGCGACCCAAACTCTATCTGCATGGCCTGAGCCTCGGAGCGATGAACTCCGAGAGATCGGTGGAGCTTTTCGAGATCCTTGGTGACCCTGTCCACGGGGCGCTGTGGAGCGGTCCGCCCTTTGAGAGCAGAATTTGGCGCAGCATAACGGAGCATCGCAATGCCGGTACGCCCGCTTGGTTGCCGCGGTTCCGGAACGGTTCGTTCGTCCGCTTCATGAACCAGAATGGCGAGACCGGTCCGGCGGACGCGCCTTGGGGTCCCATGCGCATTGTCTACCTCCAATATGCCAGCGATGCGATTACGTTTTTCGATTATCGCGACTTCTATCGTCGTCCCGAGTGGATGGACGCTCCACGCGGCCCGGACGTCTCGCCGGAACTGCGGTGGTATCCGGTGGTATCGATGCTACAGTTGGCCCTTGACATGGCCGTCGCGACCAATACGCCGATGGGCTATGGTCATGTCTTTGCGCCCGAACACTACGTCGACGCGTGGCTCGCGGTGACTGATCCGCAGGGCTGGTCTGCCGACCAGATCGCGCGATTGAAGCAGTATCTTGCCGCTCGCGGCAGGATGTGATCGCTGCCTGCGACGAGTGCGTTATGCGAGCGGTTTGTTTACGAAAGTCTACACATTTGGCATTCGACTTTGGCTTTCCACACGACATAAGGAGATCCTCATCATGTCGGGCAAACCTAAAAAGGGCCTCGATCGCCGGGATCTAATTGTAGCATCCATTGCCTCGGTAGGCGCGGCGGCCGTCTTCGCGGCCAATGCTGGTTCTGCGAACGCCCAGGCCCGACACCGGGTGCGCCATCAGCAACGATCTATACCGGCGATGTGATCCAGGGGAAAAAAGTCGTCAGCGTGCTCGACGTCAAGGACCTGGAGCCCGGCAAGAAGCATTTTTTGTATTTTCAGGGCGTGCAGATGCCCACCGGACAGCACTGGTATGTGTCTGTGACGGTCGCTAGGGGGACAAAGCCGGGCAAGCGCGCTGTCCTGGTCAGTGGTGTGCATGGTGACGAGATGAGTTCTGTGCATACGGTCCAGACCGTGATGAACCGACTTGATCCGGCGGAGATGTCGGGCACAGTGATGGCGGTCACGGACGTGTCCCGTCCAGCCATGGAAACCATGCAGCGCAGATGGCCCAATTCTGGCAGGGGCATTGACCTGATCGACATGAATAGGGAATGGCCCGGCAACGAGAACGGTGCCAGTGCGGCCAGCCGCCACGCCGGTCTCCTGTTCAACCGGCTCCTTCGGCCGAACGCTGACGTCGCAATCGACTTCCATACCGGGACGACCGGATTCGATGCCTCCGCATTCAATATTGGCGACATGGATGTGCCCGAGATCAAGGCGATGCTGGAACTTTATCCAGTGGGCCAGATCTTCGACAATCCTGTGTATCCAAGCGTCCTTCATAACGCGTTTGTCGCCGCGGGTATCCCATCCTTTTGTCCGGAGGTTGGTGCTGCGCGTATCCTCGACCTTGAGATGATTCCCCTATTCGTTGAAGGCACGATGAACGTCCTCAAGCATCATGGCATCCTTGCCGGGCCAATGGGACGCACAGGCAAGGATGTGAATGTTTTTTGTCGGCAACAGTGCGTTCCCGATCCTTGCAACCCAGGCCGGGTTCGTCGAGCATCTGGTCAAGCTGAACGACAAGGTCGGACCCGGACAGAAAGTGGCCATTCAGCATACAGCTTCGGCGAGGTGGTTGCGGAGTACACCAGCAGCGTGGCTGGAGAGGTGGCGGGGCTGCGCAGCGATACGACGGCCGAGGCCGGCAATACCTTGGTATTTGTCCTTTTCCACAGGGCGGCGCCGGAGGGCGTCGAGACTTATCCCGAGTAGTTCACACCCTGCCGAGGCGGCTTAGGTGAACTGACGCGCGATCGCGGCAATCCAAACGCGTCGCCGAAGTGGTGCTCTATGGTGAAATTCGATATCGCCGGACTGGAGGCGGCGCCGACAGATTGAGCCTGACCGTGCTCGTTGGATCCGTACTCCAAAAACGACTAGCGATGGAGCGTCCGATTCCCACCCAACTTGCGTCGTCCGGCTCTCGGCGTCAAATGTCCGAGAAGGGTCCGAACTCGGTCGTTCAGGTGATTGGGTTTTGACCCTAATGCAGCGCCTTCGCCAGCGCCGCCACCATCGTCTGCGGCCGGTAGCCGAGCTTGGCCGGTGTCAGGCCGAGCCGCACCACCACCAGCTTCTCGGAGGGAATGATGGCGACCGTCTGCCCGTCATGGCCTTCCATCCAATAGGTATCCCGAGGCAGGCCAGCAGCGATGCCGGCGCCGGGGCTCTCCTCGTCGCCCGGCCCCTCGATCCACACCTGGCCCCTGCCGTAGACTTTCGAGGCGGGTGCAGCTTCCCGCATCCAGCCGACGAAACCGGCAGGCAGGATCTCCTTGCCGTTCCACACACCATCCTGCAGCAGGAACTGGCCGAAGCGCGCCCAGTCGCGCGCGGTGGCGTAGAAATAGGACGAGCCGACGAAGGTGCCGTGCTCGTCGGCCTCCAGCACCGCGCTATGCATGCCGAGCGGGTCGAACAGCGCAACCCTCGGCCACGCCAGCGCCTTGTCCTTGTCGCCGATCGCGTCCTGCCACAGCCGCGACAGCATCACTGCTGTGCCGCTCGAATAGGAAAACATTTTTCCGATCTCGCCGGTCAGCGGCTTGGATCCGGCAAAGCCCGCCATATCAGGTTCGAGGTAGAGCATCCGCGTCACGTCGGTGACGTCGCCATAATCCTCGTTGAACTCCAGCCCGCTCGACATCGCCATCATATCGGCGAGACTGATGGCGGCACGGCCGTCCGCTTTCCAGGGTCCGAACAGGCCCTGGTTCGTCATCACCATCTTGCCGTCCTTCACCACCGTGCCGACGATCGCGGCGTTTACCGTCTTGGTCATCGACCAGCCGAGCAGCGGCGTCTTCTCGGAAAAGTCGGCGCCATAACGCTCGGCGACGATACGGCCGTTCTTGACCACCACCACCGCCCGCATACCGGCGCCGGTCATTGCGGGATCGTCGAGGATGTTTGCGATTTCGGGGTTTTGCGAGGCGTCGACCCTGTCGCCGTCCGGCCAAAGTGCGTCGCGCGACGGCGCCGGTGTCAGCGCCGGCCGGGCGACTGCTTTGGCCCTGGCGACGTCGCCATCCGGAACCGAAGCGCAGCCGAGCCCGTCGCGAACGACCGCGACACTCTTGCCGAACACGCCGAACAGTCCCGCCGAGACCGTGCCCTGCTCCTTGTCGACCGATACCCTCATCAGCCGCAGCAGCGGGTGGCCCGGCGCCTGCACGTCGACGGCGAGCACCTCATCGGCATCGCGTCCGGCGATAAAGACATTCGAGCAGACGATCTTGGCCGTATAACCCGAGCCGACGCGGATCAGTTCCGGCGGCGCGATGTAAAGCCAGGCGGCGAGTGCTGCGACCGCCAGCACGGCCAGCCCGAGCAGCCATTTCACCAGCCTCAGGGCAATCTGCATTTTCCGACTCCCCCCGGACGCTCATCCATGTCATCGATTTGCCGCCATTGCTTCGGCAAAATCGCGGTTCTGGTCGAGCGCTGTCAACGGAATATCAACCATGATCGGCGATCACTGATGCATGTCACCCAAAAGCATGCCCCCGGGCCCGAACCGGGGGTGCGCAGCGGTTTTGGGATTACGACATGCATAACAAAGATTAAGGCGCGCCGAAGCGGCGCACTTTAAAAGATAGAGCGGTCCTGTGGGGCGATCGCTTGGGGGCACGGTCGAGGGACCACCTGCAGCAACAACCCATCAGCGGCCGGCTGAAACCGGTTCAGGAGTTGTGATGCGCCGTCTCGCGGCTTTCATCTTGCTGACGCTGCTGGGCGCCTGCTCGACCGTCGACGATCTTGCGCCGTCGCTGCCGGGCGCCCCGACCGTTGCGGTGCGCGCACCCCGTTTTGACGACTCCGACCCGCATGAGTGGGACAGCGGCGCGCCGTGGAGTTATGCCGTTCACGGCACCGACGTCTCCAAATACCAGACCTCGGTCGATTGGCCGGCGGCCAGGGCCAGCGGCATTTCCTTCGTTTTCATCAAGGCGACGGAAGGCGGCGATCGCTTCGACGATTATTTCAACGAGCATTGGAGCCGCACGAAAGCTTCAGGAATCCCGCGCGCGGCCTATCATTTCTACTATTTTTGCACACCGGCCGCGACGCAGGCGCGCTGGTTCATCCAGAACGTGCCCAAAGACCGCTCGGCGATGCCGCCGGTTCTCGACATGGAATGGAACCCGCAATCGCCGACCTGCAGGCTGCGGCCGGATGCGGCCACGGTGCGCAGCGAGATGAGCACATTCCTCGAAATCGTCGAAAACCACTACGGCAAGAAGCCGATCATCTACACTTCCCTCGATTTCTTCGACGACAACGGCCTATCGGTTTTCCGCGACTATCCCTATTGGCTGCGTTCGGTGGCCGGCCACCCGCGCAAGAAATACGGCAGCCATCCCTTCGCCTTCTGGCAGTACACCGGAACCGGTATTGTGCCGGGCATCCCAGGCAAGGCCGATATCAACGTTTTCAACGGCTCGGAAGCAGCCTGGAACAAGTGGCTGCGGCAGAACACCCGTTGACACCGGGCCTGCCGCCTGCTTTTCGACACAGCCAAATGAAGGATGCTTGCAACCGCTGGTGATCTTCTTGGGGGATGGCGATGCGATTGCGCTTGGAAATTCTCGCGGCGCTGCTTCTGGCAGCTACGGCGGCGACGCCAGCGGTGGCACAGCAATGCGGCGGCGATTTCGAGGCATGGAAGCAGGGCGTAGCGGCGGAGGCCAGGAACGCCGGCGTCGGCACTGCCGGCCTTGAGGCGCTGGAAAAGGCCACCGCCGACAAAAAGGTGCTGGCGCGCGACCGCGCCCAGGGCGTCTTTACCCAGACCTTCATCGAGTTCTCCAACCGGATGATCTCGGCCTACCGGCTGAAGCAGGGCGCCGCCAATCTGAAAAAATACGCCGACGTCTTTGCCCGCGCCGACCAGGAATTCGGCGTCCAGCCGCCGATCATCGCCGCGTTCTGGGCGCTGGAAACGGATTTCGGCGCCGTGCAGGGCGATTTCCACACGCTGAACGCACTGGTCACGCTCTCGCATGACTGCCGCCGCCCGCAACTCTTTCGCCCGCAGATCACGCCGCTGCTGACCCTCATCGATCGCGGCGTCGTGCCGGCCGATGTCACCGGCGCCTGGGCTGGAGAAATCGGCCAGACACAGATGCTGCCGTCCGACTATCTCGGCCGCGGCGTCGACGGCGACGGCGACGGCCTGGTCGACCTGCGCAGCAGCGCGCCGGATGTGATCATGACCACGGCCAACAAGATTATGTCGCGCGGCTGGAAACGCGACCAGCCCTGGATCGAGGAAGTCCGCGTGCCCGACGACATGCCATGGGACCAGACTGGCCGCACCAACAGGCTGCCGCTGACGCAGTGGGCTCAGTGGGGTGTCACCAACCCCAACGGCACGCCGCTTGTCGACAACGGCCTGAAGGCAGGTCTCGCGCTGCCCATGGGCCGCAAGGGTCCGGCCTTCCTCGTCTACGACAATTTCGACGTCTACCTCGAATGGAACCAGTCTTTCACCTATGCGCTGACCGCTGCAAATCTCGCCGCGCGGCTGGCGGGTGCGCCGCACTTCGACCCGCGCAATCCCGAACCCGGCCTCAACGGCGACCAGATGAAAGCATTGCAGACAAAGCTCGAGGCCAGAGGCTATGACGTGGGAACAGTCGACGGCATCCTGGGCACCAACACCCGCGAGGCGATCCGCAAGGAGCAGAAGCGGCTTTGGCCCCCCGGGCGCCCCGGGGCGCCCCCCGGGCGTTTTGGGGAGCGGGCGGGTTTGGCTGTATAAAATGTGTTATGGTGGGAGGGGGGTGTGTGTATTGTG
>NZ_JBVVQC010000010.1:0-54916 GCF_055811515.1 Mesorhizobium sp. WSM4841 | reverse complement strand
CCCCGTGGTCTCTGCGGGGCCCCGCGCCCCCGCCCGGGCGCCCCCCCCCCCCCGCGGGGCTCGCACCCCGCCGACGGGGGGGGGGCCCCCGGGGGCGGGGGGGGCCCCGACGCCGGAGCTTTTGGGGAAGCTGCAGGTTAGCGAGTAATAAATGGTGAATGGTGAGCAGTGAGTAGTGAGTAGTGAGTAGTGAGTAGTGAGTTAATCACTACTAATTGCTGCCTACTGAGTTAGTCACTAATAATTAACTAATCCACTAATTAACCATTCACTATTCACTATTCACTATGCAAACCCCTGCGGTGTGTCCTTCACCGAACGGCGTCAAATCGCCTGGCAAGCAGGAAGTCGATAAACACACGCAAGGCCGGTGGAACCTGCCGGGAGCTCGTATGATATAGGTAAAAGCCCGGAAATCTGGGCGACCAGGCTTCGAGAAAGCGGATGAGCTTGCCGGTTTCGATCCACGGCCGAACCTGGTAATCCAGCACGTAAGCCACGCCGATCCCATCCAGGGCCGCCCTGATCATCAGTTCCGTGTCGTTAACAGTCAGACCGCCGTTCACGGCTATTTCGAAAGCGCGCTGGCCTCGCGCGAACTCCCATCGATAGATGTTGCCGCCACCGGGCCACTGGAAATTGATGCATTGGTGATGGTGCAGGTCGGCGGGATGACGGGGCATGGGGTGATCCTCGAGATAGCTGGGCGCCGCCACCGCAGCCATCTCCATCTCGTCGCCGAGTTTCACCGCCACCATGTCCTTATGCAGCCGCTCACCAAGCCTGATTCCGGCATCGAATCGTCCCTCGACAATATCGGTCAGCATGTCGTCGACGATGATGGTGAGGGCAATATCGGGATAGGCACGGCGGAAATCGCCGAGGATGGGCACGATGAAACGCATGGCGGCGATGCGTGGAACATTGATGCGCAGCGAGCCTGCCGGTCGATCGCGTGATGCATGCGCGTCGGCGACAGCCCCTTCCAGTTCGCTGAATGCCGGAGCGAGGCGGGCAAACAGCGTTTCGCCTGCAGCGGTCGGCGACACGCTGCGGGTCGTGCGGTTGAGCAGCCGGACACCGACACGCTCCTCCAGCCCGCGTATCGTCTGGCTAAGCGCCGGCGGCGAAATCCTGAGCCTGGCCGCGGCGCGGACAAAGCTGCCTTCCTCGACGATCGTCGCGAACGCCTTCAGCTCGGAAAACTCGGTCCCTCGCATTATGTACCCCAGACTTAACAAGCCTGTTCGATCATAGGCCATTATCTGAGCAATAGCATGCCCCTAACTTCCACATGGAACCGCCGGTTGATTTGGAACGGCCGTAGCCAGACGAGACAGCTATGTATCATTCGCTTGAAGGCAAATCGCGCTCGTGACCGGCAGTTCGCGCGGCATCGGCCGCGCCATCGCCGAGGGGCTCGCGACACACGGGGCGGCCGTGGTCGTCAATTATGTCGGTAACGAGAAAGCCGCTCAGGAAGCCGTTGCTGCGATCCGCGAGAATGGCGGCAAGGCCGTCGCCATTCAGGCCGATATCTCCAGCGTTTCCGACATAAGCCGGCTTTTCGATGAGACCGAAAAGCAGATGGGGGCGATTGACATCGTTGTCGCCAATGTCGGCGTCGCCGTCATAAAGCCGTTCGTCGAGGCCACCGAAGCCGACTTCGACCACGTCTTCGGCGCCAATGCCAAAGGCACCTTCTTCACGCTTCAGGAAGCGGCGCGCCGCGTGCGCGACGGTGGCCGTATCATCGCGGTTTCCACTGGTGGAACCAAGATGTTCTTCGCCCAGACCGCCCTTTATCTCGGCAGCAAAGGAGCCGTCGAGCAGTTCGTCCGCGTCCTCTCGCGCGAGCTCGGACCGCGCTCCGTCACCGTGAATGCGCTTTCGCCGGGCTTTACCGACACCGACCTGCTCCCAGAGCGGGACCGGGCTGTGGCCGCCGGCATGTCGCCCTTTGGCAGGATCGGAGCGCCGCGCGACGTCGCCGATGTCGCGGTTTTCCTCGCCTCCGACGAGGCCCGCTGGCTGACCGGCGAAAACATCCAGGCCGGCGGCGGCGTGGCCTGACCGACCGCAGCCTATGCCCAAACCCACAAACGTTGTTCAGCGCGACGGCAAAAGCCGAGATCGAGATCGATCTCTGGTTACGGCAACCCGAGAACTATGCCGCCGCACTCAAACTCGTCGCAAAGCCCCGAACCAACGAGTATGACCCCGGAGCGGACGTCCGCCCGATTTCGACCGGGAGAATGATCGCGCTATGTTTGCGAATCCCCAGAGACAGCACTTCGGAACTGGTGCCGCAGAGTAGGCTTATGCACTTTGCCGACCGCGCTGCGGGGCAGAGCTTCCACGAACATCGCCGTGCGCGGAACCTTGTAGCGCGCCAAGGCGGTGGCGCAGTGTGCCAGCAGCTCGGCCTCTGTGACCGCCGCACCATTCTTTCTCACTACGATGGCGCAGCCCACCTCGCCCCAGCGCGAATCGGGCACACCTATCACTGCCGCCTCGGCCACCTCAGGATGGCTGTAGAGAACATTTTCGACTTCGGCTGGATAGACGTTCTCGCCACCGGAGACGTACATGTCCTTCCGGCGATCGACGATCGTGACAAAACCCTCCTCGTCGACCCGCACGGCATCGCCGGTGCGCAACCAGCCGCCCTCGGCGAAGGCGGCGCGCGTCGCTTCCGGCTGGTTCCAATAGCCCGGCGTGACGGCGGGACCACGGACCCAGAGCTCGCCGACCTCGCCCGGGGCGGCATCGCGCGCCGCATCGGCCACCACGCGCACTTCGACGTGCATGACGGGCTTGCCGGCCGAGTCCACCTTGCGCGCAGCATCCGCCGCCTCGAGATTGAGGATCAGCGGACCTGTCTCGGTCATGCCGTAGTTCTGTCTGAGTACTACACCTTTGCGCCGCCAGGTTTCGAGGAGCGGGACGGGAACGGGTGCCGCGCCGACGAAGGCCCCCACGACGTTGGAGAGGTCAGCCGCAGCGAAATCCGCGTGCGCCGCCATGGCCTGGTAATGCGCCGGCACGCCGTGCAGATGCGTCACGCCAAGCATCGGATCGGCCAGCTGCCGCAGCGCCTCGCCGGCATCGAAGCGCCGTGTCACCGCGACAGTGCCGCCGGCATAGAAGGTGGGATTTGCGTAGATGTTGAGGCCAGCCGCGTGAAATAATGGCAGGACGCAGAGCAGCACGGTCTGCGGCGACAGCACGGCCACGCCAATGCAGTTCACTGCATTCCAGAAGTTCATGCCGTGGGTCGCGATGGAGCCCTTGGCCACGCCTGTCGTGCCGGAGGTGTAGAGTATCGTGCAGACGTCGTCATGCATGAGCCGGTGCGGCGCTGCGAGCGGCTGCGCCGCGGCGATGGCGCGCTCGTAGGGGCTCTCCTCAGGACCGCGCAGCAGGCGATGCACGATGCTGTGGCGGCGCGTCAGCTCATCGGCAACACCGGCAAACTCGGGGTCGTAGATGAGCACAGCGGGCGTGCAATCGGCTATGATGGCGTCCAGTTCGGGAAGCGCCAGCCGCCAGTTCAGCGGGACAAAAATGGCGCCGAGACGGAAGCAGGCGAATTGTAGCTCAAACGTGTCGGTCGAATTGTGCGCCAGCAGCGCTACGCGCACGCTGGGCGAGACGGCGCAGGCCTCCTGCAGGTGCCGCGCCAGGGTCGCGATGCGCCGATCAAACATGCGGTAGGTGAGGCGGCGGCCGTCTTCCAGATTTACCGCCGCGAGCGCCTCCGGCCGACGGGCGGCATGATGGGCGATCCAGTCATGGTGGCATGTGGACATTCTGGGCTATGTTGCACATGGGCTTAGGTTCGACAACGTGTCTGCATTTAGCACTTCCGCGACATGGAGGCAGTCGTGAAGAAGAAGCATTTTCAAATCGAAAGCAGACTTCCGTACGCGGCTGGGCCGTGCCGGTTTATGAGTTCACGAACTAACTAATCCGCCATCGTCTCCAGGCTGGCAAACCCCTGCGGCGCGTCGCCTTCGTCGAACGGCGTCGTCACCTCGACGAACGTGTCGGGATAGAAGCCGTTGAACCGTGTCCTCAGCGACAGCGAATAGGCGCCGATATGGCCGATCTCGATCCAATCGCCGGTATCGACCGTTTCCGGCAGCCAAAACGGCCGCGACAGGATGTCGACGGAATCGCAGGTTGCGCCGCAGACCTTGAACGGCACGATGGTCTTCTCCTCGCCATTGCGCGAGCGAATCGCCGGGTCTGGAATGAAGCGCGCCGGCAGCGTGATCTTGCCGGTCCACGAATCCGACAGCGACGCCCAGATGCCGTCATTGATGTAGAGCCGCTTGCCCTTGCGCAGCAGCACGCGAACGATCAGTGACAGGCAACGCGCCACGATCACCCTGCCCGGCTCCGCCACCAGCGGCATCTGGTCGAACTGGTATTCCTTCAAATCGCCGGACAGCCGCGACATGATCTGGCCGAGCGATGGCATCTCGATCTGCTTGCGGTTGGGATCATGGCCGTATTCGGCGGGAAAGCCGCCACCGACGTCGAGCCCGGCAATGTCGAAGCTGACGCGGTTGCGCACCCAGTCGGCCGAGGCCAGCGCCCGCTCATAGGTGTCGGGATCCTCGATCTGGCTGCCGACATGGAAGCACAGGCCGACCTTGTAGCCCGTCCGGTTCAGCCGTTCGGCCAGATCGACGGCATTGGCCGGCCCGGCGCCGAATTTCTTCGACAGTTCGTAGGCGGCCGATCCTTTGGTCTGGATGCGCACGAACACGGTGATCGCACCCGGATCGATATCGAGCGCCCGCACCACGCGGGTCAGCTTGGTGATCTCGTCCTCATGATCGAGCGAGATGACGCGGATGCCGTATTTCTCCAGCGCCAGCTTGATGTCCGACTGTGCCTTGACCGGATGCATGTAGAGCATCTCGGCGTCGGGCGAGACGGCGCGCACGGCGGCGAATTCGCCGGGCGAGGCCACGTCAAAGGCATTGACGCCAGCCTCGGCCAGCGCGTTCAGCACGATCTGCTCGCCGTTGGTCTTGACCGCATAGGCGGTCTTGCCGGGAAACATACCCATGAACTGCTTGGCGTCCGCCTTCAGCACCTGCGGGCGGAAGCAATAGATCGGATCGTCCGGGCGAAGCGCCAGCGCCGCTTCGCGCGCATTTTCGAATCGCTGCATGGACGAATCCCTTGACCTAGACTGCGCACAATTAATCCAACCTATGCGTGAATGAAAACAATTCTATGTCTCGCGGCCCAGACGCTGCGGCGCTACGCCAGATGACAGGCCAGACAACAGGAAAAAGCTAGCCTACCGATCTGGTTTCGGGTGGCCCTTGCCGTCGAACAGGATATGGCCTGAACAGACGCCTGATTGGCTTGGCATTCAGAGCCATCTGGGAGGACGATCCATGGCGATCACAACCACGACTGCAATGCGCGGACCCATGGCCCTGAAAGACTGGGCACAGCTTCTGCTGCTCGGTGCGATCTGGGGTGGCTCGTTCTTCTTTGCCCGCATTGCGGTTGCCGAGATTCCGCCGTTGGTGCTGGTGCAGTTTCGCGTCGCCATTGCGGCGCTGGCACTGCATCTCTATCTCGGCCTGCGCGGTCCGTCCTTCCGCCTCGCCTTGCCGCATGCCGGCCTGTTCTTTCTGCTGGCGCTCGTCAACAACGTCATTCCCTTCTCGCTGATCTTCGCCGGCCAGACTGAGCTTGGTGCCGGTGTCGCCTCGGTGCTCAATTCGACGACGCCGTTCTGGACGCTGGTCCTCGCCAACGCGCTGACATCAGACGAAAAGCTCTCCTGGAACAAGCTTGCCGGGATCGCGCTCGGCATCGTCGGCACGGCGGTGATGATCGGTCCCGGCCTGCTTGCCGGGCTGGGCGGGCCGGTCTGGGCGAAATTCGCGCTGGTCGGCGCGTCGCTGTCCTATGCGGTGGCCCTGATGATTGCCCGCCACTTGAAGGGCGTGCCGTCACCGGTCATCGCCACCGGACAATTAACCGCCTCGACCATCATCATGATCCCGGTCGTGCTGCTTGGCCACGGCACTGCCAACCTGTTTTCGGCCTCGCTGCCGGTCTGGGCAGCGGTGTTGGCGCTGGCCCTGCTGTCCACCGCCTTCGCCTACATTCTCTATTTCAACCTCGTCGCCTCGGCCGGTGCCACCAACGCCTCGCTGGTCACGCTGATCGTGCCGGCCAGCGCCATCCTGCTCGGTTGTCTGTTCCTGGGCGAGCGGCTCGAATTGTTCGAACTCGGCGGCATGGCGCTGATCGCGCTCGGCCTCGTCACCATCGACGGGCGCCTGTTCGGCCGACGTTAATGCATGTCGCCCAAAAGCACGCCCTCGGGCTTGAACCGAGGGTGCGCAGCGCCTTTGCGATAACGCGCAAACGACGCTCTAACTCGTTGAATCTTCGCATCGACTCGAAAATCGATTCCGATTCTCGGCGGCGGTAGCGCTGTCATATGCATTCTTGCCCCAGCTTCGTCACATTTTATGCACAGGTCCGAAGCGGGATTTTGCCGAAGAGTTTCAATACCTAACGGCAAATGGCCGGTCGTAAATTCCACAATGTCGTCGCATTGCAGCATATTTTCCGCTTGCCTGTGGCACAAATGACCCTAGACTCTGGCCATAGCTCTTTAAGAGGAGGCTATGACGTGGGACTCACGAGGCCAATCAACGCATTGATGATCTGTGCTGCTTTTGCATTCATCGGAGCCCTGATAATGGGCTTTCTTCCGTAGACCCGCCAAAGCAACGGAAGATCAGCACCGAATAGTCCAAGTCATCGAAAAGGCCGGGTTTTTACCCGGCCTTTTTGCATTTCCAGAGACTTGGCCGAGACTTACGCCGCAGCAGACCCCGCAGCTTCAGCCTCATGCGAGCGGATGCCGATCATGTGGCAGACGGCGAAGACCAGATCGGCCCGGTTCATGGTGTAGAAATGGAAATCGCCGACGCCGCGCTCGACAAGGTCCAGCACCTGCTCGGCCGCCACCGCGGATGCCACCAGCGCATGCGTCTGCGGGTCCGTCTGCAGCCCGTCGAAGCGCTCGGCCATCCACGCCGGCACCAGCGCGCCGCAGCGCGCCGAGAAATTGGCGACCTGGGTGAAATTGTGGACCGGCAATATGCCCGGCACGATCGGTATGTAGATTCCGGCCCGCCGTGCCCGCTCGACATAGCGCTCGTAGAGATCATTGTCGAAGAAGAACTGGGTGATCGCCCGTGTCGCGCCATTGTCGACCTTGCGCTTCAGCATGTCGATGTCGGTGGCGAAATCCGGGCTCTCCGGATGCTTTTCCGGATAGGCGGAGACCGAGATGTCGAAATCGCCGACACCTTTCAGCGCCCCCACCAGTTCGGCGCCATTGGCATAGCCGTCCGGATGCGGACGGTATGCGGCGCCGACGCCCTCGGCCGGATCGCCGCGCAAGGCGACGAAGCGGGTGACACCCATGTCGGCGAATTCCTGAATGACTTCATCGACCTGGTGACGCGCCGCATCGACGCACGTCATGTGCGCCGCCGGCGTCAGCGCCGTTTCGTTGAGGATGCGCTTGACCGTGCGCGCCGTGCGCTCGCGCGTCGAGCCGCCGGCGCCATAGGTGACGGAGACGAATTTCGGCTTGAGCGGCTGCAGCCGGGTGACTGTGTCCCACAGCCTTGCTTCCATCTCGTCGCTCTTCGGCGGGAAGAACTCGAACGAAACTCTGACCTTGTCGCCAATGTCAGGGCGGCGGGAAAAGCGGAACTGGTTCATCAGGCGGTTTCCCCTATCGGATAGGCATTGGCCGGTTGTGCGTGGTTGGAAGGATCGGCGATCAGCATGCGCTGGTCACGGCCGAGCCACAGTTTGACGGTGAGCCTGGCCTCGTTGCCGCCGCGCGGCTCGAATTCCTGGCTGTCCTCGAGATCGAGCCCGGCCTCGGAAAACCACTCGGTGATCTGCCGGTCGGAAAAGCCGAGCCGCACATGCGCATGCACGTCGCGCAGGAATTCCAGTGCGTGCGGAGCGAAATCGACGATCACCAGCCGGCCTGCCGGGCGCAGCAGCCTTGCTGCCTCGCGGATGGCGCGGGCGGGATCGTCGAGATAGTGCAGCACCTGGTGGATGGTGACGAGATCGAAGGCGTCGCGCTCGACCGGTGGCGCAAAAATATCGCCCTGGCGCACCTGAGCATTCGAAATGCCGGCTTTGTCGAGATTGGCGCGCGCCACCGTCAGCATCTCGCGCGACATGTCGATGCCGATGCCGCGCCGGTAGAGCGGCGAAAAAATCTCGAGCAGCCGCCCGGTGCCGGTGCCAAGATCGAGCATCGACTGGAACGGCCGTTTGCCGACGAGCTTGAGCAGCGCCGCCTCTACGGCACGGTCCGGCACATGCAGCGAGCGGATATGATCCCAGCTTGCGGCGTTTACGGAGAAATATTCGGCGGCGCGATCCTGCCGCTTGCGCTTGACCGCTGCCAACCGCTCGAGGTCACGCTCGACCTGCGGATCGGCATCCCGGATGCCGGAGACCAGCCTGAGCACGAAATCCCGCGCCGCATCCGAATCCGACAGCCGGAAGAAGGCCCATGAGCCCTCCTGATAGCGGCCGATCAACCCCGCCTCCAGCAGCAGCTTCAGGTGGCGCGAGACACGCGGCTGTGACTGGCCGAGGATTTCGGTGAGATCGGAGACGGTCAGGTCGCCGCGCGACAGCAACGCCAGGATGCGCAACCGGCTGGATTCGGCCGCCGCCTTCAATGTATCTACCATGGTGTCGAGAGCGACATGCATGCGAGCATTCTCTTTGAAAAAGATATAAACATATGTTTATGTCGATTTTGATAGCCTTGCAAGCGCTATGTCGCTTCCGGACAAGAAAATGGCGCATGCGTGACGGATCGCGCAAAGCCGGAAGCAGGATCGGGGCGAAAATCCATGTTCGAGACGCGCAGCGGCGAAAAGCTTCTGGAAACCGATCCGGCCGATATGCCGCCGGACGGCCATGTCGTCTTCATAGGCCGCATTGCCTCGCCTTGGACCGCGCGGGAAACTTGCCCCAAGAACATGAAAGCCGCGCGGGAAACCGGACAGCAGGCGGTTCTCACGATCGACCAGCGCTATCGTAGCGGCCTGCTTGGGCTGGAGCGGGCCAGCCACGTCATCATCCTGTCCTGGCTGCACCACGCGCCGCGGACCCTGATTGTTCAGAAACCCCGCCATGCGACTGAACCGAAAGGCGTTTTTTCGCTGCGCTCCCCGGCCCGGCCGAACCCGATCGGGTTGCATATCGCCAGGCTCGTCGCCCTCGACATCGATACGGGCCGTATCGATATCGATGCCATCGACGTGCTCGACGGCACGCCGGTCATCGACATCAAGCCTTATTTCGCATCGACCGACGCCTTTGCCGAGGCGACCATTGCCGGACGGGACGGGCCCGGACGGGATGGGCAATGAGCGCGCCGACCGGCCGCCGCCGCGCCATCGCCAAGGCGCTGACAGCGCTTTTGCCGCTGGCGCCCTATGCCGACATGGAAAAGATCCGCGCCGACGCCGGCGCGGTGCATATGAAGAGCTTGCCGCCGACGATCGCCGTGTGGCTGGCGACCATCGCCCATATCCGTCATGTGCACACCGACTACGAAAAACTGCTGGCCGAAGGCTACGACCGCGACTCGGCGCGCTTCTTCGTCATGGAACAGACCAACATCGTGCTGACCCGCTGGCGCGCCACACGTCTGCTCGATGACGAGGAGGAAGAGTAACAAGTTCCTCGACGGCCCAGCGGCAAGACCAGCCTGTGTCTTGTACCACCCGCCGAGCCGCTCTATCCCGCCATCTGGGCGGCGAAAAACGATCTGACGGAGGACGTGATGAGCAACTCGATCGATCCGCATGCCAAACCACTGCCCTCGCTCTCCGCCCATCACATAGACCCTCACTCCTATCCGGACGGCGTTGCCTTCCTGGACGGGCAATATCTGCCGATGTCGCAGGCCAAGATCTCGGTACTGGATTGGGGCTTCCTGCATTCCGACGCCACCTACGACACGGTGCATGTCTGGGGCGGTCGCTTCTTCCGCCTCGACTTGCATCTCGATCGCTTCTTCGGCGGGCTGGAAAAGCTGCGCATGACGATGCCGTTCGACCGCGATGGCGTCGCCGAGATCCTCGAAAATTGCGTGGCGCTGTCGGGTCATCGCGCCGCTTATGTCGAGATGCTGTGCACGCGCGGCACCTCGCCGACCTTCAGCCGCGACCCGCGCGACGCGGTCAACCGTTTCATGGCGTTCGCCGTTCCCTTCGGCTCGGTCGCCAATGCCGAGCAATTGCAGCGCGGCCTGCATGTGGCAATCAGCGACAAGGTGCGCATCCCACCGGCTTCGATCGACCCGGCGATCAAGAACTATCATTGGCTCGACCTGGTGCGAGGCCTCTACGACGCCTATGACCGCGGCGCGGAGACCGCGCTGCTCCTCGATTTCAACGGCAATGTCGCGGAAGGCCCCGGCTTCAACGTCTTTTGCGTGGATGACGGTAAACTGTCGACGCCGGCTGTCGGCGTACTGCCCGGCATCACCCGTCGCACCGTCTTCGATCTCTGCGCGGAGGCGCGGCTTGCCGTTGCAGCGGCCGATGTCAGCGTTGCTGCGCTGCGTCGGTCCGACGAGGTCTTCATCACCTCGACTGCCGGCGGCATCATGCCGGTGACGATGATCGACGGTGTTCCGGTCGCAGACGGCAAGGTCGGCGCGATTACCAAGCGCCTCATCGCGATCTATTGGCAAAAGCACGAAGACCCGGTCTGGTCTAGCCCGGTACGCTATCCCTGACCCATCCCTGGCCGACTGTTATGGCGCAGGCTCTCATCAACAAAACGTGCTCGACCTTGATAGGTCCGGAATGCTCCGTATATGCTGGAACGGAGTAGCCTCCGTTTAGACCATGATCCCCGAAAGTGGAATCCGGTTTTCGCTGGAGATCATGGTCAAGCAAGAACTCAAAATCAAAGCTCGCAAGGGCAAGAACTGGTGGATCATGACACACAAGGTTTGGTTTATTACCGGATCGTCGAAGGGTTTCGGCCGCGTCTGGGCAGAAGCAGCACTCGCCCGCGGCGACCGCGTCGCGGCAACGGCCCGCGATGCCGGCACGCTTGCCGACTTGGTCGACAAATATGGCGACCATATCGCCGCGATTAAGCTAGACGTCACCGACAAGACGGCCGTCGATGCCGCCATTGCCGAAGCGCATAACCGCTTCGGCCGGCTCGACGTCGTCATTAACAATGCCGGCTATGGCCATTTCGGGGCCATCGAGGAAGTCAGCGAACAGGAGGCCCGCGATCAGATCGAGACCAACGTGTTCGGCGCTCTCTGGGTGACCCAGGCCGCCCTGCCGATCCTGCGGGCGCAGAGGTCCGGCCACATCATCCAGATCTCGTCGATCGGCGGCGTCAACGCCTTCGCCATGATCGGTCTCTACCACGCCTCGAAATGGGCGCTGGAAGCCTTTAGCCAGTCGCTTAGCCTGGAGGTCGCGGAGTTCGGCGTCCACGTGACGCTTGTCGAGCCGGGCGGTTTCTCCACCGACTGGGCCGGACCGTCCGCCAAGGTTTCGAAGCCGATCGCTGCCTATGAGCCGGCTCGTGCCGCGATGGCGGAGCGCCGCAAGCGCTCGGTGGCCGGTGATCCCGCCGCCACCGGACCGGCAATGCTTGAAATCGTCGATGCGGCCGAACCGCCGCTTAGGGTGTTCTTCGGCGATGGCGGCCTGCCGATGGCCAACCAGGAATATGCCAATCGCATCGCGCTGTGGGAAAAGTGGGATCACCTGTCCATCATGGCGCAGGGCGCGAACAAGAACCGCAAGGCCGCCTAAGACCGATCCGGAAATCGCTACGCCGCCATGGCGGCGTAGCCCCAGCCTCACCCGCCCTAAGCCCGGTAAATCCACTGCTCGGGCACACGCACCGAAATCTCCTCGCCGGTCGTGATGCGGCCTGGTTTTTCGACCCAGGCGACGAGGCCGCGCAACCGCTTTGCCGCCTTCGGGAACAGCAGCGCGCCGGCCTCGTGGTCGGCCATTCCGGCATTTTCGGCGACCGATCGCCCGGCGATGCGGCAAGGTCCGTTCTGCGCGTCGACCTTGATGGTGACGCCTCCCCTGAAGAACAGCAGCGTGCCGGACGGCAGCATGGAGAGATGCGGCAGGCCTTCGATCAACAGATTGGCGCCGATCCACTCCGGCTTGATCTCGGCGATGCCCATCCGCCGGGCAACGATCGCCAGCTCGTCCGCCGCCACAACAGACAGCTGCCGCTCGTTGCGCATCTCGGTGCCGCGTGGATACCAGGGCTCGCGCCCGCCGGAGCGCCGCGTCGCGCCGGCGTGGAAATCGCCGTCAATGCCGTCGAAGCCGAGCCGTAGTTCATCCACCGCGCGTGTCTCGAAATGATCTGATGGCGCGACGTAAACCGCGACCACCTGCGCGGCAAGCTTCCGCGCCGGGATGATTTCGACCGGGTTGTCGGTCTCGGGGAAGAGATCCGGCATAGGCTTCGCTCCTTGCGTGATGCCAAGCAATTAGCCGCAGTGAGCTCATCAGGTCCAGTCTAAAGCGCTGATGCCCCAATCAAGCAGACTGATGCGATTACACACCGGCGCCCGCTAATGCTGGTGCCGTTCGCGCCAAGACCGATCAGAGCATGCGCAATAGCGCCCCGCCAATCGAATAGCCGGCGCCGAAGGCGCAGAGCAGGCCGTAGTCGCCCGCCTTCATGTCGGCGTGGTTCTCCGACAGGGCGACGATCGCGCCGGCGCCGGCGGTGTTGCCGAGGCGCTCCAGCACCATCGGCGCGCGGTCATGGCCGACCTCGTGGCCGAACGACAGCTTCAGGATCATGGCGTTCATCCGGGCATTGGCCTGATGCAGCCAGAAGCGCCGGATCGCCTGCGGCGTCAGCCCGTGCTCGGCCAGGAACTCGACGATGAACTTGTGCCCGGCGACGGTGACTTCCTTGAACACCTTGTTGCCGACCTGCTTGATCAGGTTGCCTTCCAGATTGATCATATACGGATCGTCCTGGGCGGTGCGTGTGTAGTAGCCAAGATTGGTGCGGATGTTGTTGGACATCTGCGTCCAGGTGCGCGTGTCGAGCACCTCGAAGCGTCCCGGTCGCTTATCGCCCTGGGCAAGCCCCTCGACGACCATCGAGACCGAAGCATCGCCGAAGATGAAATGCGTCTGCCGGTCGCGGAAGTTGAGATGGCCGGTAATGATCTCGGGCGTCGTCACCAGCACGCGCCTGTGTGCGCCCGCCCGCACCAGATTGACCGCAATATGCAATGCCGCCGCCGCCGATGAGCAGCCAAGGCCCATGTCGAAACCAGCGCCCTTCGTGCCCATCGCCTGCTGCATCTCGATAGCGATCGCCGGATAGGGCCGCTGGTGATGCGAGGCCGAGCAGATCACCAGGTCGATATCCCCAGGCTCCAGGCCGGCATGGTCGAGCGCTTTCCTGGCCGACGCGATGCCGAACTCGGCTTCGAGCGACAGCGCATCGTCGGGCCGCACCGGAATCCGCGGCGCCATGCGGGTCGGGTCGAGAATGCCTTCCCGCTCGATCACATGGCGGGTCTGTACGCCCGAAGCATGGACGATGAAGGCACTGTCCGACTTCTGCAGCAGCGTCTCGCCCGAAGCCTCGCGGCGGACATTCTCCGTGTCGACCCAGGCATTGAAGCTGTCGACCAGTTCTTCATTGGTGATCGAAGGCTCGGGGATTTCAACGCCGATACCGCTGATGATGACGCGATGCATTTCCACCCCATGCGCAGGCGTTGCGGCTCTCATTTGGGCGCCGCGAAGGTTGGGCGCAACTGTTTTTCGTACCTGGTGGGTGTTTACGCCGGCTTAAATCAAATGCCTGAGGCAAAAGACCACAACCTTGCGTTGCCGAAATGCGCATGGTGCGGATCAAGCGCCGCCAGGCACTGCCTCTCTCGGTGTGGCTACCGTTTCTAAGCGGATCGCCGCGCGACTATGAACAGGCGCGGAAAACGCAGCAGCACCTTGCCGTTTGCCGTCTTCGAATAGGCTTGGGTTATTCTGGCAGTGTAGCGATTGAGGAAAAGCCGGCGCTCGTCCTCGTCGAGCGGATCGAGGAACGGCTTCAGCCCGGTCGACTTCAGCCATTCGACAATGGCTTCGGCACCGGCAAGCGGATGATTGTAGGCGGTGTGCCAGATGTCGAGCCGGTCTGAGAACGGCGACAAAAGATCGTAGTAGAACGACACCGGCGGCAGCGGCCCGCCCGCAGCACCCCTAAGCTTTGAGGCAAACGGCATTTCGGCCGCCGTCTCCCGCATCAGCCGGTGTGAAGGCTCGCCCATATTGTCGGGCATCTGCACGGCAAGCGCGCCGCCGGGCGCCAGAAATCCCATCAGCCGCTGGAAGATCGCCGGATGCTCCGGCAGCCACTGGAACACCGCATTGGCAAAGATCACATCGACCGGCTGTTCGGGCAGCCACGCCGCCGCATCCGCCAGCTCGAATGTTACTTCAGGCAGACGCGCCCTCGCCTTCTCGATCATGTCAGGCGAGGTGTCGAACCCGCTGACCTGCGCGCTCGGCCAGCGCGCGACCAGCAATTCGGTAGAATTCCCCGGCCCGCAACCGATGTCGACCACCCGGCGCGGCATCGCCACCGGCACCTGCGCGACAAGATCGCGCGACGGCCGCGTGCGCTCGTCCTCGAATTTGAGATATTGGGCTGCGGACCAGTCTGCCATTTCAGCTCCTCAGATCATTTGAGAATTCGCCGCCCTAAAAAAACCCTACCGCGTCAACCTCTTGTACGTCATGCGGTGCGGATTGACGGCATCAGGGCCGAGCCGGCGGATCTTGTCCTGCTCGTAATCCTCGAAATTGCCCTCGAACCATTCGACATGGCTGTCGCCCTCGAATGCCAGGATGTGCGTCGCCAGCCGGTCGAGGAACATGCGATCGTGCGAGATGATGACGGCGCAGCCGGCGAAGTTTTCCAGCGCGTCTTCGAGTGCCGCCAGCGTTTCCGTATCGAGATCGTTGGTCGGTTCGTCGAGCAGCAGCACGTTGCCGCCGGTCTTCAGCATCTTGGCCAGGTGCACGCGGTTGCGCTGGCCGCCGGACAGATTGCCGACCTTCTGCTGCTGATCGCCGCCACGAAAATTGAACGACGCGCAATAGGCGCGGGTGTTGGCCTCGAACTTGCCGAGCTTGACCACTTCGGCGCCGCCCGAGATTTCTTCCCACACGGTCTTGGTCGGGTCGAGCGCGTCGCGGCTCTGGTCGACGTAACCGAGCTTGACCGTCTCGCCGACGCGGATCGTGCCGGCATCCGGCTTTTCCTGGCCGGTGATCATGCGAAACAGCGTCGTCTTGCCGGCGCCGTTCGGGCCGATGACGCCGACGATGCCGCCGGGCGGCAGCTTGAAATCGAGATCGTCGATCAGCAGCGTGTCGCCAAAGCCCTTCGACAGGCCCTCGACCTCGATCACCACATTGCCGAGCCGCTCGCCATGCGGAATGACAATCTGGCTGTCGCTCGGACGCCGCTTGTCGGCCGCATCCAACAGATCCTGGAACGCCTGGATGCGCGCCTTCGACTTGGTCTGCCGGGCTTTCGGGCTGGACTGGATCCACTCGCGCTCGCGGCCGATCGCCCGTTGGCGCGCGTCGTCCTCGCGGCCCTCCTGCTTGAGCCGCTTGGCCTTGGCTTCGAGATATTTGGTGTAGTTGCCCTCATAGGGAATGCCGCGGCCGCGGTCGAGCTCGAGGATCCAGCCGGTGACGTTGTCGAGGAAGTAGCGATCGTGGGTGATGATCATCACCGCGCCCGGATAGGCGCGCAGATGCTTTTCCAGCCAAGCCGTCGTCTCGGCGTCGAGATGGTTGGTCGGTTCGTCGAGCAGCAGAAGGTCGGGCTGCCGCAGCAGCAACTGGCAGAGTGCTACGCGGCGGCGCTCGCCGCCCGACAGCTTGGTGACGTCGGCTTCCTTGGGCGGGCAGCCCAGCGCTTCCATCGCCATCTCGACCTGCTGTTCGAGATCCCACAGGTTCAGCCGGTCCATCTCGTCCTGGAGCTTGGCCGACTCGTCGGCCGTCTCGTCGGAATAGTTCATCATCAATTCGTTGTAGCGCTCGATGATCGCGGTCTTGGCGACGACGCCTTCCATGACGTTCTCGAACACGGTCTTGTTCGCATCGAGTGCCGGCTCTTGCGCCAGGTAACCGACGGTGGCGCCCTCGGCCAGCCATGCCTCGCCGCTCCACTCCTTGTCGATGCCGGCCATGATCTTGAGGATGGTCGACTTGCCGGCGCCGTTCGGGCCGAGGATGCCGATCTTGGCGTCGGGGTAGAAGGAGAGATGGATGTTCTCAAGCACCTTCTTGGTGCCATAGGCCTTGTTGAGGCCGGCCATGTGATAGATGAACTGGCGTGCCACGCGCGCTTTCCCTGAAAAGTCGACTGGATGTCGGATTGAATGGAAGTTGCGCGCTATGTAGGCGATGCCGCGCCGAACGGCAAACTGTTTTGGCATTTCGAACGTGTCACTGGAACTCGATCGGATCGACGGTGCCTTTCGGACAACCCGCATTGTTCGTCGGCACTGATGCCAGCAACAGCTCACTGAGCGAAGAGTTCGGACCGATCGGCCCGGTCACGCCGAGCGTCAGTTCGCCGATCAGCCGCCTGCCGCTCGAACGGTCGTTCAAACAGGAGACGCGAACCCGCTCGCCCGCGCCGGGACCGAAAGCACTGTCGAAGGCGGCGCGGATCTGGTCGGAGGTCAGATCCCGGCCAATTTTTTGCGTGAAAAGATCACGCACCGGTGAAGCATTCACCGCGCGCGCCAGGTTCAGCGCATCGGAAAAATACTCTTGCTGGCTTTTGCCGTAACAGGTGCCATGCTTGATCCACTCATGCCTGTCGAGATCGGATGCGGTGCCCGGCATCACCTGATCGAGCTCCGACCGCGTGTTCGGCTCGAGCTCGACCGGCGGCAGGTCCTGCCAATGCGCCGGATTGTCGTTCGCCTTGTCGGCCGCTGCCACTTGGCAATAGAAATTTCCGTTCGGCTGCGGCCACAGCCCATGCAAGGTGAAATGCGTCGCGTCAAAACCGGCCGCGGTCTGTGCCTTGCATTCGGTCTTGCTGGGCTTGGTTTCGCAAAAGGCCGGCTGCCAGCTCAGCGCGAGGACATATTCGGGTTTTCCCGAAGCGGGCGCAGCAGACTTCTCCCGGTCGGCTGGCACTGGTGCTGTCGGCATCCTTGACGCGCCCGAAACATGGCCGCAATCGACCTTCACCCAGCGGCGCTCCGGATCGGCCCCCGGCACGCGGATCAGATAGTGCGTGGGAGCATCCTTGTTGCCAGCCAGAAGCTCGTAGCTCTGTCCTGCATCGGTCGCGATATTTCCGGGGTTCTTGCCGCTCTTGATGGCCTGCGTCGCTGGACAGGTGGCGTCGGCCACGAAGGAGCCGCTCATCTTCACCTCGGCCCGCGCAGCACCCGTTAGCAACGCGGCGACAAGTGCCAATCCAAAAACAAGGCCTGTCAGCGTACGCATGGGTACTCTCCGGTTGCAAAATGCCGCGGCAACAAACCGCCGCCCTCTCTCGGTAGCAAATTCTCGATGTCAGAATTGCGATACCCCGCGTCGCGACACAAGAACGGCGCTGCGGAAAACACGGATTGACGCAAAACCGGCGTCGGCGCACACAAACGTCCGCAGGCGCAAAAGACGCGTTGGAGACGAAGCGAGAATGTCATTCAGCCAGCAGCGCGTGATGCGATCACCGACCGGCGCCGAGCTCAACCTTTATGTGAAACGCGCCGAGGGCCGCCCGCGCGCAGTCGTCCAGATTAATCACGGACTGGCCGAACACGCGGCGCGCTATGTCCGCTTCGCTACCTTTCTGGGCGAGCGCGGCTACCACGTCTACGCCCATGACCATCGCGGCCATGGCGCCACCAAGGCGCCAGATGCGCCACTCGGCCAGTTCGCTCAATCGGATGGCGGCGCCAAGGTCATCGCCGATGTCGCCGCCGTGCACGATCTGATCGCCGCCGAACATCCCGGCCTGCCCGTCATCGTCTTCGGCCATTCCATGGGCGGCCTCGTCGCGCTGAATTTCATGCTTCACCATTCGAACCGGCTGCACGCCGCCGCCATCTGGAACGCCAATTTTTCCGCCGGGCTGGCCGGCCGTGCCGCGCGAATCATCCTGGCCTGGGAAAAGTTCCGGCTCGGCTCCGACATGCCGTCGCGCATGCTGCCTAGACTGACCTTCCAAGCCTGGGGCAATGCCGTCCCCGATCACCGGACGCCGTTCGACTGGCTGTCGCGCGACGCAGCCGAAGTCGACAAGTACATCGCCGATCCGCTGTGCGGCTGGGATGCCTCGGTGTCGATGTGGCGCGACCTGTTCGGCTTTGTCTTCGACGGTGCCGACGACACTAACTTTTCCGGCGTCCGCAAGACCCTTCCGATCTGCCTGGTCGGCGGCGAAAAGGACCCCGCCACCGACGGCGGCAAGGCGGTCGCCCAGCTCGCTGGCCGCCTGCACAGGATGGGCTTTTCGAATCTCGTTTCAAAGGTTTACGCCGAGACCCGCCATGAAAGCCTGAACGAGGTGAATCGAGATATCATCATGAACGATTTCGCCGCATGGGCCGATAGGGTGCTGAAACAAGCGTGATCGACATTGGCATGGTCGGGTTGGCCCATTGCAAGAACCGTGACAGCAGCACGCGGGATTGATAGTGCATGTTGCCCAAAAGTGCGCAGCGGTTTTGGGATAACGACATGCATAAAAAGAAAACTAGAGCCTGCGTTCCCGATCAATCACGGTGATCCATGACCGAGCCTCCGCTGAAAGGCATCCGCGTAATCGAACTCGCCCGCATCCTGGCCGGGCCGTGGGCCGGGCAGCTGCTCGCCGATCTCGGCGCCGACGTGATCAAGGTCGAGAGCCCTGATGGCGGCGACGACACCCGCAATTGGGGTCCGCCCTTCGTCATGAGCCATGACGGCGAAAACCTTTCGGCCGCCTACTACCATTCCTGCAATCGCGGCAAGCGCTCCATCGCCATCGATTTCTCGACGCCCGGAGGTGCCGAGACCGTGCGCCGGCTGGTCGCGACATCAGATGTGCTGATCGAGAACTTCAAGCTCGGCGGCCTGAAGAAATATGGCCTCGACTGTGACAGCTTGCGCAAAATCAACCCGCGGTTGATCTATTGCTCGATCACCGGCTTCGGCCAAGACGGGCCCTATGCGCCGCGCGCCGGCTATGACTTCATCATCCAGGGCATGGCCGGCATGATGTCGATCACCGGCGAAGCCGGCCGCGAGCCGCAAAAGGCCGGTGTCGCCATATCGGACATTTTCACCGGCCTCTATTCGGTGATCGCCATCCAGGCCGCACTTCGCCACGCCGAGAAGACCGGCGAAGGCCAGCATATCGACATGGCGCTCTACGACAGCCAGATCTCGGCGCTCGGCAACCAGAACCTCAACTATCTGGTCTCGGGAAAATCGCCGGTGCAGATGGGCAATGCGCATATGAACATCGCGCCCTACGAAGTGGTGCCGGTGAAGGACGGCCACATCATCCTGGCGATCGGCAATGACGGCCAGTTCGCCAAATTCTGCGCCGCCGTCGGATTGGACGACCTGCCATCGAACCCCGATTTCGCCACCAACCCCGCCCGGGTCGCCAACCGGGCGACGCTGCGCGAGCATATAATCGAAGCGCTAAAGACCTTCGATCGCGATCCGCTGCTGGCCAAGCTGGAGGCGGCAAGCGTGCCTGCCAGCCCGATCAACACGATCGGCGAGATGTTCGCCGACCCGCAGACCATCGCGCGCGGCATGCGGCTCGACCTCGACGACGGCCATGGCAACCTGTTGCCCTCGGTGCGCGCGCCGATGGTCATGTCGGGCACGCCGCTGGTCTATGAGCGGCCCTCGCCGCGCCTCGGCGAACACACCAAAGAAATCCTTGCCGAACTGGAGAGGTCAGGAAAATGAAAACCGGCGGACAACTGATCGTCGATGCGCTCGAAGCCAACGGAACGGACCGTATCTATTGCGTGCCCGGCGAATCCTACCTTGCGGTGCTCGACGCGCTGCACGACTCGCCGATCCGCACCATCGTCTGCCGCCAGGAGGGCGGTGCTGCGATGATGGCCGACTGCCATGGTCGCCTGACCGGTAGGCCCGGCATCTGTTTCGTCACCCGCGGTCCCGGCGCCACCAACGCCTCGGCCGGCATCCACATTGCCATGCAGGATTCGGTTCCCGTCATCCTGTTCATCGGCCAGGTCGCCAGCCACGCCAAGCAGCGCGAGGCCTTCCAGGAGGTCGACTACGTCAGGTTCTTCGGTGATATCGCCAAATGGGTGGTCGAGATCGACGACGCCGCGCGCATCCCCGAATTCGTCACCCGCGCCTTCGCGGTGGCGACGTCCGGCCGTCCCGGCCCGGTCGTCATCTCGCTGCCGGAAGACATGCTGACCAGCTTGGCCGAAGCGCCGGAAGCCCTGCCCCACACGCCGGTCGAAACGCGGCCGGGCGAGGCCGAGATCGATGCGCTGGAAAAGCTGCTCGGCAAGGCAAAGCGCCCTTTCGTCATCCTCGGCGGCACGCGCTGGGATGCGGCGGCCGTCGCGCGAATGCGGACCATCGCCGAAGCCTGGTCGCTGCCGGTCGGCTGCTCCTTTCGCCGCCAGATGCTGTTCGATCATCTCCATCCGAACTACGCCGGCGATGTCGGCATTGGCATCAACCCGAAGCTGGCCACCGCCATCAAGCAGGCCGACCTCGTGCTGCTCGTCGGCGGCCGCATGGGCGAGATGCCATCCTCCGACTACACGCTGCTCAAGAGCCCCTACCCCGACCAGACGCTGGTCCATGTCCATGCCGACGCCGGCGAGCTCGGCCGTGTTTATCGGCCGACGCTGGCGATCAACGCCTCGCCGTCCGCTTTCGTCGAAGCCTTTGCCGGGCGCAAGCCGGCCGCCACGCCGGCATGGGCTGATGAAACACCGAAGCTGCACGCCGCCTATCTCGACTGGTCGACACCGCCCGAAAGCGGCCCCGGCGCCGTCCAGATGGGGCCGATCATGAACTATCTCGAAAAAATGCTGCCCGACGACGCGATCCTCACCAACGGCGCCGGCAACTACGCCACCTGGGTGCATCGCTTCCACCGCTCCCGCCGCTTTGCCACGCAGGCAGCGCCGACCTCCGGTTCGATGGGCTACGGCACGCCGGCGGCGGTCGCCGCCAAGGAATTGTTTCCCGAGCGCGACGTGATCGCCTTTGCCGGCGACGGCTGCTTCCTGATGAACGGCCAAGAGTTCGCCACCGCCGTGCAGTACGATCTGCCGATCATCGTCGTCGTCGTCAACAACGGCATCTACGGCACCATCCGCATGCATCAGGAGCGCGAGTATCCCGGCCGTGTCGTCGCCACCGACCTAAAGAATCCCGACTTCGCGGCGCTCGCCCGCGCCTATGGCGGCCATGGCGAGACGGTCGAGAAGACGGCCGACTTCGCGCCGGCCTTCGAACGCGCGCGTGCCAGCGGCAAGCCGTCGATTGTCGAGATCAGGCTCGATCCCGAGGCCATCACGCCGACCCGGACAATGACCCAGATCCGCGACAGGTCGTAAGCGCCAGAGGCATAGGCCGAGTTCCTTCGCGCAAACTTCGACAGGTAATGCAGCGCTCCCTCGGGCGACGTTGCGCTACATCGCCGCTGCCTTCTCGATCTGCCCGCGGATCTCGCCGTCCTTGTGGACCGCCGTATGGAGGTTGATGTAATATTTCCCGGCCATCAGGTCGGCAGCCTGCGCGTCGGTCAGGATCGCCGCCCCCTTGAACGGGCTTTTCGGAGCGCCCTTGAACGGGATGACGACGCCGGCATTTTCACCCTTTGCTGCCGGACCGTGAATATGTCCCGCCGTCGCCGGTCCACTGAGACCTGAATACGTCACGTTCCAGGTCAGCTGTTTCGTGGCGGTGTTGAAGCCGAGATCGGCCTCGCCTTTGCCCTCTGTGGTGATGGGCGGATTCTGCTGAGCGCCATCGAGCGTCGCCTTCATCTTCATCATGTCGGCCAAGGCCGGTGAAGCGCACAGGAAGGAAGCCGAAACGGCCAGCGCCGAAAGCATCGGCGAGAAGGATTGCATGCGCATGGAAATCTCCGTTGTGGCGATGTACATCCGCTGAAGCTGGATGCACCGCAACAACGGTTGCGGCGAGTGGATGTTTCCACCGGTAACGGCTATTTTACATCCCACAAAAAAGGGGGCGGTCGCCCGCCCCCTTTTTCAACTGAAGAAGCCCAGTTGATCGCCTCTATTGATGGCTCCCTACTTGATGGCCTTGTCGGTGATGGCGGTCGTGTAGGCGCCGGTCGGCTCCTTGGTGATGATCTTCTGGTCAAGCAACGCCTTGGCGGTGCGCGCGTAAGTCGCCGGGTCAAGCTTGCCGTCGGCATTGTCGATCAGCTTGGCGACTTCGCCCATCATGCGCTTCTGATGGTTCTCGTCCTGGCCGCCATTGTCCATGACGATGCCGGCCGCCTCGTCGGAATTGTCGACGGCATATTTCCAACCCTTCATCGAAGCGCGCACGAAACGCACCATCTTGTCCTCGAAGGCCGGATCCTTGAGCTTGTCCTCCAAGGCATAGAGCCCGTCCTCGAGCAGGTCGTTGCCCATGGCCGAGTAGTTGAACACGATCAGCTCCTCCGGCTTGTAGCCGGCGTCGATGAGCTGCCAGTATTCGTTGTAGGTCATGACCGAGATGCAATCCGCCTGCTTCTGGATCAGCGGCTGCACGTCGAAACTCTGCTTCAGCACGGTGACGCCGTCCGGACCGCCGTCGGTCTTCAGGCCGAGCTTGTTCATCCAGGCATAGAACGGATATTCATTGCCGAAGAACCAGACGCCGAGTGTGCGGCCCTTGAAGTCGGCTTCGGTCTTGATCGGGCCGTCCTTCGGGCAGACCAGTTCCATGCCGGCCTTCTTGAACGGCTGGGCGATATTGACCAGCGGCACACCCTTTTCGCGCGCGGCCAGCGCGCCGCCCATCCAGTCGACGATGACGTCGGCGCCGCCGCCGGCAATCACCTGCTCGGGCGCGATATCGGGGCCGCCCGGCTTGATCTCGACGTCGAGGCCCTCGGCCTCATAGAAACCCTTGTCCTTGGCGACGTAGTAGCCGGCGAACTGGGCCTGTGTGACCCATTTCAGCTGCAGCGTCACCTTGTCGGCGGCCATCGCTTGGAACGCGGCAAGCGACATCGCGCCGGCCAGCATCGAGATAACAAGTCTTTTCATGTTTTTACCCTCTGAAGTTAAGTGTTCACCCTTTTAGGATCAGGACCTTCAATGCGCCCTGATTCCAAACCCGCCACCGCCCTATCCACCACGGACGGAGGGATGCCAAAACGTGACTGCTCTCTCGAAAAGAGCGACCACGCCATAAAAGACCGAACCCGCAAGTGCTGCAACTGCGATTTCGGCCCAGACCATGTCGATATTCATCCGTCCGACTTCGGTCGAAATCCGGAATCCCATGCCGACGACCGGCGTGCCGAAGAACTCCGCAACGATGGCGCCGATCAGCGCCAGCGTCGAATTGATCTTCAGCGCGTTGAAGATGAAGGGCGCCGCCGCCGGCAACCGCAGCTTGAACAGCGTCTGCCAGTAGCTAGACGCATAGGTGCGCATCAGGTCGCGCTCCATATGGCCGGAGGCGGCAAGCCCGGCGACCGTATTCACCAGCATCGGGAAGAAGGTCATGATGATGACGACGGCGGCCTTCGACTGCCAGTCGAAGCCGAACCACATGACCATGATCGGCGCCACGCCGATGATCGGCAGCGCCGAGACCATATTGCCGATCGGCAAAAGCCCGCGGCGCAGGAACGGCACGCGGTCGGCCGCGATGGCGGCAAGGAAGCCGGCACCACTGCCAACGACGTAGCCGAAGATCACCGCCTTGAAGATGGTCTGCCGCACGTCGGCGGCGAGCACCGGCAGCGAATTGGCGATGCGCACGCCGATGGCGCTTGGCGGCGGCAGCAGGATGAAAGGAATGCCCGCGCCGCGCGTCACCGCTTCCCAGATAATCAGGATCCAGGCGCCGAAGATCGTTGGGATGATCAGCCTCAAAGCGGTTGCCGCCCAGCGCGAGGTCGGGCGAAGCGCGGACAGGACCGTCACGCAGCGCCAGGCCAGAAGCCATGCCGCGGCAAGCAGCAGATAGAAGGATGCGCGAGCGGTCCCTTCGTTGCCGGTTATGCCGGCGAGCAGCACCCACGCCGCGCCGTGCGCGCCAAGGAAAAGCAACACCACCCCAATTGCCGGGGGGAAATTATCGGCCTCGATTGCCAGAAGCAGCAACAAGAAAATCAAAGCAGCGGTGGCGATACCATAACCGGGCGCCGCATCGACAAGCGGCCAAAGAAGGATCGCCCCGGCAAGCAGCGCAAGCGCTGCATACCCTTGCCAGGAACGAGGCGTGATCGACGAAAGGCTGAGGAGAGAGCTCATGCCGGCCTCCCGCCCATGGCGCGGTCGACGATGCGCCCGGCAATGCCGACCACCATCACCAGCAAGGCCGCCACGATCGAGCCGGCAACCAGCGCCGACCAGATGTCGATCGTTTGGCTGTAATAGGCGCCGGCGAGCAGCTTGGCGCCGATGCCGGCGACGGCACCGGTCGGCAGTTCGCCGACGATGGCGCCGACCAGGCTGGCGGCGACTGCCACCTTCATCGAGGTGAACAGGAACGGCACCGACGCCGGCACGCGCAGTTTCCAGAAGGTCTGCGACGGGCTGGCATTGTAGGTGTGCATCAGGTCGAGATGGGTGATCTCGGGCGAACGCAGCCCTTTGACCATGCCGACGGCCACCGGGAAGAACGACAGATAGGTCGAGATCAGCGCCTTCGGGATCAGGCCGGTGACGCCGATCGCCGCCAGCACGACGATGATCATCGGCGCCACCGCCAGGATCGGAATCGTCTGCGAGGCGATGATCCACGGCATCAGGCTGCGGTCGAGCGTCGCGACATGGACGATGCCGACGGCAATCACGATGCCGAGCGCCGTGCCGAAGGCGAAGCCGAGCAGCGTCGAGGACAGCGTCACCCAGGCATTGTAGACAAGGCTGCGGTTGCTGGTGACCTTGCGCAGAAAAGTGTTCTCGAAGAAATTCACCGCCACCTGATGCGGCGCCGGTAGCGTCGGCTTCGGCTGCGACATCGTCTTGCCGATGAATTCCACAACCCCCGGCGTCTCGCCGGCACGGCGGTCGAGATCGCGCTGGAACGGCGCGTTGAGGATGACAGCGAAAACATACCAGACGACGACCACGCCAGCGAGGATCGAGGTCACCGGAACGATCTTGTCGCGAAAGGAGTCCATCAGCAGCGTTCCCCTCCTCTCCCCAACGGGGAGAGGGTGGCCGGAGCGAAGCGGAGGCCGGGTGAGGGGGTAGAAATCTTTCCGTCGAGGCAAGCTAAGACCGTATCAAGGACCGCTCGGCGTTCGGCCAAAACTTCATGGTTCCAGAACCGAAGAACGGAATAGCCGTGGTCATTCAGCCAAGCAGTTCTCGCGGCATCGGTTGGAGAATCGACGTGCTGGCTGCCGTCGATTTCCACAATCAGCGCTCTCTCGCGACAGACAAAATCTGCCAAGAAAGGCCCAAGCGGCACTTGCCTCACAAATTTGTAGCCGTTGAGATGACGTCCTCGCAGTTCCCCCCAAAGCCTGTATTCAGCCTCGGTCTCGTCAACCCGCAGCTTCCGAGCGCGAGCGGTTGCCTTCGCCCTTCTTTTGGTCGGATCTTTCGGCGCCGCCCCCTCACCCGACCTCCGCTTCGCTCCGGCCACCCTCTCCCCGTCGGGGAGAGGAGGGAGCCCATCCCGCTCAATCCTCATAGCTGTGCCCTGCCCTGAGCCCGTCACGCACCCGCGCCGCGATCGCCAAAAACTCCGGCGTCTCGCGGATGTCGAGCGGCCGCTTTTTCGGCAGCGTCGATTCGATGACGTCGCTGACACGGCCCGGACGCGGCGACATGACGATGATCCGCGTCGAAAGGTAGACCGCCTCGGGAATGGAGTGGGTGACGAAGCAGATGGTCTTGTTGGTCCGCTCCCACAGCTCCAGCAGCTGTTCGTTGAGATGATCGCGCACGATCTCGTCCAGCGCGCCGAACGGCTCGTCCATCAACAGAAGATCGGCATCGAAGGCCAGCGCCCGCGCGATTGAGGCACGCTGCTGCATGCCGCCGGAAAGCTGCCACGGGTATTTCTGCTCGAAGCCGCCCAGGTTGACGAGGTCGAGCGTGCGCTTGATGCGCGCCGCCTGCTCTGCCTTGGAGAGGCCCATGATCTCCAACGGCAGCGCCACGTTGCGGTCGATCGTGCGCCATGGATAAAGCGCGGCCGCCTGGAAGACATAGCCATAGGCGCGGCTCTGGCGCGCCTGCTCGGGCGTCATGCCGTTGACGGAGATGGTTCCCGATGTCGGCTTCTCCAGATCGGCGATGACCCGCAGCAAGGTCGTCTTGCCGCAGCCGGACGGCCCGATGAAGGAGACGAATTCGCCCTTGCCGATGGTCAGGTCGACATTCGACAGCGCCTGCACCGGACCGTCACTGGTCTGGAAGGTCAGGCCGAGCTTGCTTGCCGAAACGACGGCTGGCGACTGTCCCGTCATAGGCCGCAGCCTGCCTTTTCGCGCCGCTGCCGCGCCGGCCGGAATCCCGTTGCTTTTGCCACAATGCTGCTTTCCACTTACCTTGTCTCACTCGATCGACGCCCGGAGTTTGCCCGATGCCGCCCAAACCCACCTGCCATCTTATCCGCCCCGAAAACTCTTATGAAGGCAAGCAGGGACTGAGTTATTTCACCGGCATCGCCGCCGAGACGGTCGGCTCTACCGGCATCTGCATGCACCTGCTCACCATGCCGCCCGGTGCCCGCGCCAAGGCGCATATGCACGAAAGCCATGAAACGGCGATCTATGTGCTCTCCGGCGAAGTCCATACCTGGTATGGCGACCGGCTTGAACAGCAGATCGTGGTCAAGGCCGGTGACCTCTTCTACATACCCGCCGGCGTGCCGCATCTGCCGGCCAATCCGAGCGACAGCCCGGCCTCGGCGGTCATCGCCCGCACCGATCCCAACGAACAGGAAAGCGTCGTCCTGCTGCCGGAACTGGATGGGCTGGTCCCCTGAGGGCGGCTTTGAGGCAGCGGCAATCACCGGCACCGGGACACTTCCCCGTAAACGGTACCGGCCTCGTCGGCGATCACCAGCCTCTTGGCATTCCTGGTGCTCCGCCTAATGGTGAACTGGCCGGGTGACTCACCCTCCTCGCCTTCCGCCTGGCATTGCGCCTTCACCACCAGCGAACCGTCGGCCTGCACCTGGGTTTCGGTGAAGGTGCAGGCGCTGGCCACCGTGATGAATTCCTTATCGGTCAACAGCAGCATGTCCTCGGCATAGACTTCCTGACCGTTCTTGTTGATGCAGCCGGACTTGTTGCCATAGGGCTTGGAAAGGTCGATGGCGGCCGCCGAAGCCTGGCCAGCCGCCAGCATCACGGACGCAACGACCGCGAGATAAACAGCGCGCAAGCTCACACCCCGGTCGCCGGAATGCCTGATCGTTCCACCTTGCGCGGCGCGGAAATTTCCTTCCAGGTCGACAGCGCCCGGTTGATCGCTGCATTCGGCTCGCGAGCGACGAACTCGCCATGGCCGGGCTTCGCCTTGACCTCGTGTTCCTGGATCGACAGTTCGCCGCGCGAAAAGACGAAGCGTGGCAGGCCGGTGACCTCGAAACCTTCGAAGACGTTGTAGTCGATCACCGACTGCTGCTTCTTGGAGGTGATCGTCTTCTTGCGCTTCGGGTCCCAGACGACGATATCGGCGTCGGCGCCTTCGACGATGGCGCCCTTCTTCGGATACATGTTGAGGATCTTCGCGATGTTGGTCGAGGTCACCGCGACGAATTCGTTCATCGTCAGCCGGCCGGTGTTGACGCCGGTGGTCCACAGCACGGGCAAGCGGTCCTCAAGCCCGCCGGTGCCGTTCGGGATCTTGGTGAAATCGCCGATGCCGTTACGCTTTTGGCTAGTGGTGAACGCACAATGGTCGGTCGCCACCACTTGCAGCGATCCAGCCTGCAGGCCGGCCCACAGCGAATCCTGATGCAACTTGTTGCGGAAGGGCGGGCTCATCACCCGGCGCGCCGCATGGTCCCAGTCCTTATTGAAATATTCGCTCTCGTCGAGCGTCAAATGCTGGATCAGCGGCTCGCCGAACACCCGCATGCCTTTCTGGCGCGCCCGGCGAATGGCTTCATGGGCCTGCTCGCAGGAGACATGCACGACATAGAGCGGCACGCCGGCCATGTCGGCGATCATGATGGCGCGGTTGGTCGCCTCGCCTTCCACTTCCGGCGGCCGCGAGTAGGCGTGCCCTTCGGGGCCGTTATTGCCGGCGGCCAGCAGCTTCTGCGACAGGGCGGCAACCACGTCGCCATTCTCGGCATGAACCAGCGGCAGCGCGCCAAGATCGGCGCAGCGCTGGAACGACGAATACATCTCGTCGTCGTCGACCATCAGCGCGCCCTTGTAGGCCATGAAGTGCTTGAACGAGGTGATACCCTTGTCGACGACGGTGGCCATCTCGTCGAACACCTGCTTGCCCCACCAGGTGATCGCCATATGGAAGGAATAGTCGCAGGAAGCTTTCGAGGTCTTGTTGTCCCACATCTGCAAGGCCTCGAGCAGCGACTGCTGCGGCGACGGCAGGCAGAAATCGACAACCATGGTGGTGCCGCCGGCGAGGGCGGCGCGCGTGCCGCTCTCGAAATCGTCGGCCGAATAGGTGCCCATGAACGGCATTTCGAGATGGGTGTGCGGATCGATGCCCCCCGGCATCACATAGCAGCCGGTGGCGTCGAACTCGTGGTCGCCATGCAGGTCCGGGCCGATGGCGATGATCTTGCCGTGCTTGAACAACACGTCGGCCTTCCAGGTGCGATCGGCGGTGACGATGGTGCCGTTCTTGATGACTTTGGACATTTTTTTGTTCCCTTGTTCTCTTCGCGCTTCTTGGTGAGCGGCTTTCGGAATCTTGGTTTCTAGCTCACTCCACAATCACCGCTGTCTCCACCACCGCGTGGAACAGCACGTCGGCGCCGGCCGCCGCCCAGTCCTTGGAGATCTCTTCGGCTTCGTTGTGCGACAGCCCGTCGACGCAGGGGCACATCACCATCGCCGTCGGCGCGACGCGGTTGATCCAGCAGGCGTCATGGCCTGCGCCGGAGACGATGTTGCGATGCGTATAGCCCAGGCGCTCTGCCGCATCCCGCACAGCCTTGACGCAGCCCGCGTCGAAGGTGACAGGATCGAAATGGCCGACCTGGTCGATTTGATATTGGATGTCGAGCGCTTCGCAGATTGTGTCGATGCCTTCGCGGATGCGCCCGTCCATGGCGTCGAGCACCTCCTTTTCCGGAGAGCGGATGTCGATGGTGAACACGGTGTGGCCGGCGATGATGTTGCGCGAGTTCGGATAGACCTCCATGTGGCCGACCGCGCCGACGGCGTCGGGCTGATAGTCCATGGCAATCTCGTGCACCAGCTCGATTACCCGCGCCATGCCGAGCCCGGCATTGCGGCGCTTCGGCATCGGCGTCGAGCCGGTATGCGCCTCCTTGCCGGTCAGCGTCACCTGCAGCCATTTCAGCCCCTGGCCATGGGTGACGACGCCGATGTCGATGCCCTCGTCCTCGAGGATCGGGCCTTGCTCGATATGCAGCTCGAAGAAGGCGTGGATCTTGCGGTCACCGACTTTCTCGGTGCCTTTCCAGCCGATGCGTTCGAGCTCCTCGCCGAACTTCTTGCCGTCCTTGTCGACATGCGAATAGACATCGACCTGGTCGAGGACGCCGGCGAAGACGCCGGATGCCATCATCGCCGGCGCAAAGCGCGCGCCTTCCTCGTTCGTCCAGTTGGTGACGACGATCGGATGTTTGGTCTTGATGTCGAGCTCGTTCAGCGACCGCACGATCTCCAACCCGCCGAGCACGCCGAGCACGCCGTCATACTTGCCGCCGGTCGGCTGGGTGTCGAGATGGCTGCCGACATAGACCGGCGGCAGATCGGGCTCGGTGCCTTCGCGGCGGGCAAACATCGTGCCCATCTCGTCGACGCCCATTTCGAGCCCCGCCGCCTCGCACCAGCGCTTGAACAGATGCCGCCCCTCGCCGTCCGCGTCGGTCAGCGTCTGGCGATTGTTGCCGCCGGCAATGCCGGGGCCGATCTTCGCCATCTCCATTATCGAATCCCACAAACGGTCTGAATTGATTCGCAGATTCTCGCCGGGAGCGGCCATTCAAGTTCCTCTCATCTCTTCGCATACAGGGCGACGGTTCCCGTCGCCGCCCTATAGGTTGTGGAGTATCTAGTCCACCGCCCTCAGCACTTCACGCACATGGTCGATCAATTCGTTGATCTGGCCCTTGGTGATGATCAGCGGCGGCGACAGCGCGATGATGTCGCCGGTGGTGCGGATCAGGGCGCCGCGCTCGAACGCCTTGACGAAGGCCGAGAAGGCACGCTTGGTCGGACTGCCGGGAATGGGCGCCAGCTCGATCGCGCCGATCAGGCCGATGTTTCTGATATCGATGACGTTCGGCTCGCCCTTCAGCGAATGCAGCGCGTCTTCCCAATACGGCGCCAGTTCCTCGCCGCGGGTCAGCAGCCCCTCTTCCTTGTAGGTGTCGAGCGTGCCGAGGGCTGCCGCACAGGCGATCGGATTGCCCGAATAGGTGTAGCCGTGGAAGAATTCGATCATATGCTCGGGGCCGGTCATGAAAGCGTCGTGGATTTCCTTCTTGACGAACACCGCGCCCATCGGGATGACGCCGTTGGAGACGCCCTTGGCGGTCGTCATAATATCGGGCGTGACGCCGAAATAGTCGGCGGCGAACGGCGTGCCGAGGCGGCCGAAGCCGGTGATGACCTCGTCGAAGATCAGAAGGATGCCGTGCTTGGTGCAAATCTCGCGCAGCCTCTCGAGATAGCCCTTCGGCGGCAGGATAACGCCAGTGGAACCGGCTACCGGCTCGACGATGACGGCCGCGATGGTCGACGCATCATGCAGCGCGACGATGCGCTCCAGCTCGTTGGCCAATTCCGCGCCATGCTCGGGCACACCCTTGGTGAACGAGTTCTTCTCCGGCAGATGCGTGTGCGGCATGTGGTCGACGCCGCCAAGCAGCGTGCCGAACATCTTGCGATTGGTGACGATGCCGCCGACCGAGATGCCGCCGAAATTGACACCGTGATAGCCGCGCTCGCGGCCGATCAGGCGGGTGCGTGAGCCCTCGCCTTTGGCGCGGTGATAGGCGATCGCCATCTTCAGCGCGGTCTCGACCGATTCCGAACCGGAATTGGTGAAGAACACATGGTCCATGCCCTTCGGCGCCAGGTCGACCAAACGGTTCGCCAGTTCGAAGACGATCGGGTGGCCCATCTGGAACGCCGGCGCATAGTCGAGTTCGGCGGCCTGGCTCTGGATCGCCTCGGTGATCTTCGGCCGGCAGTGGCCGGCATTGACGCACCACAGGCCGGCGGTGCCGTCGAGAACCTTGCGCCCGTCGCTCGTCGTGTAATGCATGTCCTTGGCTGACACCATCATGCGAGGCGCCTGCTTGAACTGCCGGTTTGCCGTGAACGGCATCCAGAATGCGCTGAGATCGTTCGGCGTGACTTTCAGCCGGTTGGACATGACCAAGGCTTCCCCTTGTAACCTGTTTCGGTGCGGCTAACGCTTGGTCTTCCCGACACTTGGTCTCTGCTGCGTTTTCGTGCTACGCAAATTTTTGACCGGTTGGACAAACGTTAGCACCGCCCTGTCGGCGGTCAAGGGATTACTAGCGGAAATGCGGCAGCTGAAGCGCGCTCCACAGGCAGGAGAAAAACTGGTCCAGAGAATTGGTCCAGACGACCCTCGCGGCAATGTCCTGCGGGGATGACGATTGGCATGGACACCCCCGCCCCTCGCCGCACCCGCATTCAGCAGGAAAAACGCGAGCTGATCCTGGAGGCGGCGCTCGAGGTCTTCTCAACCAACGGCTTTCGCGGCTCGACCATCGACCAGATCGCCGAAGCCGCCGGCATGTCGAAGCCGAACCTGCTCTACTATTTCCGCCGCAAGGAGGACATCCACGAGACGCTGATGCAGCGGCTTCTGGACACCTGGCTGGCGCCGCTGCGCGAACTCGACGACATCGGCGATCCCTTGACCGAATTGCGCAGCTACATCAGGCGCAAGCTCGAAATGGCGCGCGATTTCCCTAGGGAAAGCCGGCTGTTCGCCAACGAGATCCTGCAGGGCGCGCCGCGCATCATGCCGATGCTGGAAGGCGAGTTGAAGACGCTGGTCGACGAGAAGGCCGCCGTCATCAAAGGCTGGATGCGCGCCGGCAAGATCGCCCGCACCGACCCCTGGCACCTGATCTTCTCGATCTGGGCGACGACGCAGCACTATGCCGATTTCGACGTTCAGGTCCGCGCCGTGCTCGGCCCCAACCGAGGCGGCGACGGCCGCTTCGAGGACGCCGCAAGGTTTCTCGAGCAATTGTTCATCGACGGGCTGAAGCCGAAAAGCTGACCTCGATAGTTCAGGCGCTGCGCCGCTCGGCGGCAAGCGCCAGGTGCTGACCTGCGACGGCGGTCTGCGATTTGCAGCGTAAGTGCGCACGGTTGCAGACGAAGGCTCAATCGGACGTCAGGCCGGGCCAGAAGGCCAGCGCCATTAGCCCGGCGATAATGGCATACCAGACCGCCGTATGGGTTGCCTTCATGATCGGCCGCCCCACTTCCCGTGCCCGGTTCGGATGCAGGGGGTCATACATGACCTTTACCGCCGCTCCGACCGAACCAGTCATGTTATTGACCGGCAAATGCGATTCAAAGCGCCAGATCTTGCCGAGGCGATCGGCGAATTCGATGGTCGGCGTCCTGGGCGAGTCGTCCGACATCTTTATCTCCACCACCTTGCCTGTCACATAGACGCGACGGTGCCGAAGCACGAGATCGCCATAGGTGTGGGGAACGACAAGCACCAGGAAAAAGAGACCGCAGACGAAGCACCAGAGTTGGATATCGCTCGGAAAATAGCCGAATGTTTCGGCAAGCGCCCGAAGCGGCGAGAGCGCGAGGTGAAAGGCCTGCGAAACGCTTCCCCAGAAGCTATTCCAGCTTTGCTCCATAAAGGCTCCGACAAGCGAAACTGAGCCAATCATACGAGGCAATCGCAACGGAGCGATTAATGCGCAGATGACAATTCATACCATATCGGCTGCGCGATTCTCCTTAAAGCGCCTGGCCCATCAGCGCTAGGAATCCTCCGGTCAGCGCGACATTGCCGACAAAGCCGTTGATGCGGGACGCGCGCTCGGGTCCCTGATGATCCCAGAAATTATGGAACATCGGGGTGGCGACGACAAGGAACAGCACCAGGCACAGAGCGGCGGCAGCGGTCCAGACACCTGATATCACCAGCGCTCCGGAAACGATCTGCAGGACGATCCCCAGCCACAGCATCAGCCGCGCCTGCGGCACGCCGCGTGTCGTCATCATCTGGGTCAGGAAGCCTGCATTCTGGATATTGCGCAGGCCGGCAAAGACGAACGCCCCACCAAGCAGCAGGCGGGCGGCAAGAAGAATCTCATTCTCAAAATTCGACAACATGCTCTTGATCCCAAAGCAAAAAGAGACGCGCGGCGTAAAGGCCGCGCGTCAGGTCCGTCCGCTCAAGCGGCCTTGGCCGCCGCTACCGGATGAATGGCGTGGAAGGGAACGCAGAGCCGATTCCAGGTGTTGATCATGCCGATCGCGACGGACAGCTTGACCAGTTCCTCTTCTGAGAAGTGCTCGAGCGTTTTTGCGTAGAGATCGTCCGACACGCCGCTGTCGGCGATCTTCGTCACCGCGTCGGTCCAAGCGAAGGCAGCGCGTTCGCGCTCGGAAAACAGCGGCGATTCCTTCCAGGCAGAGACGAGATAGAGCCGCTGTTCGGTCTCGCCATCGTGGCGCGCCTCGCGGCTGTGCATCTCGACGCAATACGAACAGCCATTGATCTGCGACGCCAGCAGCTTGATCAGGTGCAGCAGGCTTGCCTCCAACCCGCATTCGTCGACCGCCTTGTTGAGCGCCGACACAGCTTTCATGATTTCCGGCGCCGCGCCGAAGAATTGCAGCCTCTGCTTCATCGTCATTACCTTTCACGCTTGCTTGGTTGAACTGGATTTCTGCGGTCGCTGATGGCGCTCGACAAAGGCGCAGTTCGCGGCGACTGAACGGGGGTCGGCATCGCTCCTATATCCCGCCACGATGTCGGACAGCCGGGCCTCGGCGAGGGCGGCGCGATAGGCGCGCTCCGCCTTCAGCATCGCGACGCTGATGCCGCAGGGTTTGACATAGACCGAGGCATCGAGCCTGGCCGGCCCGCGCTGACGGATTTCGCCGCAGCGGAAGGCCGGCTCGCGTCCTTCCACGGCGAGCACGATGTCGAGCAGCGTTATGCGCTCAGCCGGCCGCGCCAGCCGGTAACCCCCCGATGGGCCGGGCACCGATTCCAGGATGCCCGACGCCGTCAGCGCGTTGAGATGCTTGAGGAGATAGCTCGGCGACAGGCCGAACGCTTCAGCCATGGCAGCACCCGGCATGGTCGCTGCGCCTTCGACGCCGGCGAGCATGGTGGCGCAGTGGATGGCCGCTTCGACGCCCTCGCCCAGCTTCATTGTGCTGATCTCCAATTCATGGATATATCTTATCGTGGATAAATTTTATCCGCAATACGAAATCGAGAGTCTCTCGACTGTGAATGGGATGGCTGCCCTGCCCGCGATTTTATCCGATCGATGGAGCCGCCCCTCATTGCCCTGCCGGGCATTTCTCCCCGTAGAACGGGGAGAAAGACGCCGGCATCGAAGTTTTCGCCAATCTCCAGCGTTGCAGAATAGAGAGCCAAGGCCGCGGCCAGCGGGCTTCTCCCCGTTTACAGGGAGAAGGTGCCGGCAGGCGGATGAGGAGCAGCGCCGACCTCAACGGCTGCACTGCTAAAGCGCCACCGACAGTGCTCCCACACGGTGTGAGAGATAAGAAAGGTCGCCCCGTCCGCCCCTATTCCGCCGCTACCTTCGCCATCGGGTTGTTCGGATGCGTCGTCCAGTTGGCGTAGACCGGCGACACCGGTCTGCCGGTGCGCTGGTCGATCACGCCGGCCGCCAGCGGCTCCATGGTGATGCAGTTCTCCACCGGGCAGACATTGACGCAGAGATTGCAGCCGACGCATTCAGCTTCGATCACTTCGAAATGCCTGACGCCATCGACGATTGCGGTGATTGCCTGGTGCGCAGTGTCCTCGCAGGCGATGTGGCAGCGGCCGCATTTGATGCAGGCCTCCTGGTCGATATGCGCCTTGGCGATGTAATTGAGGTTGAGATACTGCCAGTCGGTGACGTTGGGCGTGGCGCGGCCGACGATGTCGTCGAGCGAGGTATGGCCCTTCTCGTCCATCCAGTTTTCCAGGCCGGCGATCATCTCCTGCACGATCTTGAAGCCATAGGTCATCGCCGCCGTGCACACCTGAACATTGCCGGCGCCGAGCGCCATGAATTCGGCGGCGTCGCGCCACGTGGTGATGCCGCCGATACCGGAGATCGGCAGCCCATGCGTTTCCGGATCGCGGGCGATCTCGGCCACCATGTTCATGGCGATCGGCTTCACCGCCGGGCCGCAATAGCCGCCATGCGAACCCTTGCCGTCGATCGTCGGCTCCGGTGCGAAACTATCGAGATTGACCCCGGTGATCGAATTGATGGTGTTGATCAGCGACACCGCGTCGGTGCCGCCGGCAAGGGCGGCACGCGCCGGCTTGCGTATGTCGCTGATGTTGGGCGTCAGCTTGGTGATCACAGGCATGCGGGTGTTGGCCTTGCACCAGCGCACCACCATTTCGATGTATTCCGGCACCTGGCCGACCGCCGAGCCCATGCCGCGTTCCGACATGCCATGCGGGCAGCCGAAATTGAGCTCGATGCCGTCGGCTCCCGTCTCCTCGACCACCGGCAGGATCGCCTTCCACGCATGCTCCTCGCAAGGCACCATCAGCGAGACGACAATGGCGCGGTCGGGCCAGTCCTTCTTGACCTGCTTGATCTCGCGCAGATTGACCTGCAGGTCGCGGTCAGTGATCAGCTCGATGTTGTTCAAGCCGAGCAGGCGGCGATCGGCGCCCCAGATCGCGCCGTAGCGCGGGCCGTTGACGTTGACCACCGGCGGCCCCTCTTCGCCGAGCGTCTTCCATACCACGCCGCCCCAGCCCGCCCTAAAGGCGCGGATGACGTTGTAGGCCTTGTCGGTCGGCGGCGCCGAGGCCAGCCAGAACGGATTCGGCGATTTGATGCCGACGAAATTGTTGCTTATGTCTGCCATGCTCATGCCCTCCCGTTCGAGGTCAGTGCCCGGTGGATCGATTCAGCCGCGTCGCGGCCCTGTGCGACGGCGGAGACGGTGAGGTCGTCGCCGCCAAAAATGCAGTCGCCGCCGGCCCAGACATTGGCCAGCGAGGTGCGGCCTTCGGCATCGACCTTGATGCGGCCGGCTTCCAAAGCAAGCAAGGCCCCGCTGCCGTTGAGCGCAGCCGGAACAAAGCTCTGGCCGATCGCCTTGAACACCTGGTCGGCGGTAAGCGTCAGCCGCTCGCCGGTGCCGACGAGCTTCTCGCCCTTCATCGCCGTATATTCGAGTTCGATGCCCGAGACCTTGCCGCCTTCGGCAATGACCCGCTTCGGCTGCAGCCAATGACGGATGGTGACGCCGTTGGCGGCGGCCAGATCCTGCTCGAATTCGGAAGCGTTCATGTGCTCCTGCCCGCGCCGGTAGCAGATCGTCACCTCTTCGGCGCCGAGCAGCTTTGACTGCACCGCTGCGTCGATCGCCGTCATGCCGCCGCCGATGACGACGACACGCCGGCCGACCGGCAGGCTGGCAAGATCGCTGGCCTGGCGAAGCTCGGCAATGAACTCCACCGCATTGGTGACGCCTTGCGCCTCCTCGCCGTCGGCGCGCAGCGCGTTGACGCCGCCAAGCCCCATGCCGAGAAACACCGCGTCGTAATTCCTGGTCAGGTCCGACAGCTGGTAGTCGCGGCCGAGCGCCTTGCCATTCTGGATGTCGATGCCGCCGATCGACGTGATATAGTCGACCTCGGCCTGGGCGAAATTGTCGATGCTCTTGTAGGCGGCGATGCCGTATTCATTGAGGCCGCCGGCTTTCGGGCGGGCTTCCAGGATGGTCACGTCATGTCCGTGGCGGGCGAGCCGATGAGCGGCGGCAAGCCCGGCCGGTCCGGCGCCGACCACGGCGACCGTCTTGCCGGTCGGGGCGGCGCGCCGGTAAAACTGCTTATTCTCAGCCATGGCGACATCGGTGGCGTAGCGTTGCAGGCGCCCGATCTGCACCGGCTTGCCTTCCGCTACTTCGCGCACGCAGACCTCTTCGCACAGTGTCTCGGTCGGGCAGACGCGGGCGCACATGCCGCCCAAAATGTTCTGGTCGAAAATCGTCTTGGCCGAGCCGATCGGATTGCCGGTCGAGATCTGGCGGATGAACAGCGGGATGTCGATTGAGGTCGGGCATGCGTTCATGCACGGCGCGTCATAGCAGAAATAGCAGCGATCGGACTCGACCAGCGCCTCGTGATGATCGAGTGGCGGGTGCAGGTCGGAAAAATTATCCGCATATTGTTCAGGCGAAAGCCGGCCGCCGGCGATGCCCTGCTTGAAATGACCAGTTGCCATTCCGCTTCCCCATTCTTGTGGTTTTGCCGAAGGCTAACACGTTTTATTTTTTTATCAATTGGTCAATTTTCGACGCAAGCCGCTGAAAAGGCTTGACAAAAACATGATATATACACTCATGTTTTAAATCTCAATCCAAAGCGACCGAGATAGGCTTGCCGTACCGATAGGGTCCTTTTGTCGTAGCTAACTCCCTCGATTGGCGATAGCGTCCAGATGTCGCTTACAAGGGGCTGGGATTCAAGGGAATGAAAAGAATATTTGGAACCATTGTCGCAGCCTCGATGGCATTCACGAGTCAAGTGCTTGCGATGACAGAAGGCGAATTGAAGGAAATGACGGCGTTCATCATAAACGCCAATGGCCTCTTATGCGCCGAGGTGACCGACATCAGGCCGCTTCAGCTTGACGGCCAATTTGAAGTCACATGCATTGAGTATCGAGGAGGAAGCGGTACCGTCCGCTATATTATGAACGCGAAACAGGGTACTGCCTTCAAGGCATAACAGTTGGGAGACGTCGCTTCACAGCAGATGCGGCGCGCCGAGCTGTCCAGCAGCACGAATACGGCATCAGGATCCTGTCCGCGGTTTCAGCGCCCGGAGTAGCGGTGATCTGACTGTTGATGTCACGTAGGATCTGTTCCGGCGTTTTCGACGTGAACGTCCGGGCTCAGGGCCCGGATAGGAGGCCGACATCAAGGGCACGGCCATGGATCGACCTGATCTCCTTCGCGACCAGCTCCTGCAGCCGCCACAGATTGCGGTCGCGAATGCCGAATTCTTCCAGATGATGGACAGTGTTGTAGAGATATTCGGCGCCGGACCCGACATGCCCGCACGCGCGCGCCAGCACTTGCGCTACCCTCTCCAGCGGCTGGTTGAGCGACGTCCCCCGGCCGGTCACACCGACCCAGAAGCCCAGCGCCCGCAGTGAACCTTGAGCCGTACGCACCGGAAGCCATCTGACCGAGCCGACGCTCTCGTGATCGTCGATCTCGCGCCGCAACAGTCTTTCGATCTGTAGCGGCTTTTCTCCCTCCGGCAAGCGGTAGATCACACCATCGCATCGCCCACCTCGTTCGAGCGCCATCATTAGTCCCGGCTGCGCAGCGCTGCCGCGCCAGCGGGCGATGTCGAGGCAGAAGGACCGGTGCCAGCCGAAAGCGGTTGCGCGCTGTCGTTCGACGGACTCGAAAGCCGGCTTCCAGATCAGCGAGCCATAGGCGAACACCCACAAGGGGCCCGCGTCTGCTTCATCAGATAGCCGCGACGCGAGGGTTTGGAAGTCCTCATCGTTCAGTTGCGTCCAGCTGCCATCGGGACCGGGATCGGCCTCCTCCCGATGGCATAGCGCGACAAGCTCTGAAGTGAGCGACATCCGACGCATGGATCAACACCCCCCGTTGGACGATAAGCAAAGTCGAAAACCGCAGCATGCGCAAGATTGCGAACGAAGGGTGCCTTGCCGCCATCGATTTCTGGCCCAGATGTCGGAATTCCGTCGCGAAGATCATCCTAGAATGGATCACGCATGATCGATCACTGGAAACCCAAGGAGCACGACAATGCCAAAGTCCCCGATGCCCTTCTTCTGGTACGAACTGATGACCACCGATCTCGACGCCGCCGAGGCGTTCTATACCGATGTGGTCGGCTGGAAGGCGCAGGCCTTCGATGGCGCGCCCGGCATGCCGCGCTATATTGTCATGAATGTCGGCGAGCGCGGCGTCGCCGGGCTGATGGCCCAGCCGGACGAAGTGCGCAAGATGGGCATGCCGCCGGCCTGGGTCGGCTACATCCACACCAGGGATGTCGATGCCTCGACGAAATCGTTGAAGCAGGCCGGCGGTACGGTTCATCGCGAACCCGATGACATTCCGGGCGTCGGCCGCTTTGCCGTCGTCGCCGATCCGCAAGGCACGGCCTTCAACTTCCTGCAGCCAAACGGCCCCGACCAGCCGCCGGTGCCGGCCACCACTCCCGGCCATGTCGGCTGGCATGAACTCTACACGACCGACTGGCGGGCTGCGTTCGATTTCTATTCCGGCCAGTTCGGCTGGACCAGGGGCGACGCCATGGATATGGGGCCGATGGGCATCTACCAGCTCTTCGCCGCCGGCGGCGAACCTATTGGCGGCATGATGAACAAGCCCGAGCAGATTCCCGTGCCGGTCTGGCAGTTCTATTTCAACGTTCCGGCCATCGACGCGGCGGCCAAGCGGGTGACCGACAATGGCGGCAAGATCCTGATGGGCCCGATGGAGGTCCCCGGCGGCGGCTGGATCGTGCAGTGCACGGATCCGCAAGGCGCTCATTTCGCGCTGATGGCGCCGGTACGGTAGGCGTCCTGACCAACTGAGTGCTGCCGCTGGATCATTCCAGCGTCAGCACCGCAACTTTGAGACCGGCCTTTTGGCCCGCTGAGTTGGACGGTCGCGGCATCGGCTATGTGTCGTTCGGCGACGGCAAGAATTGGGAGCGCGAGTTAGCGAAAGAGCTTCGGGGAGCCGGAGTACCATTCGATCCGGGTGACGTTCTTTAGGCGAAATCTATCGTGCCCATGGCGGCGGTTCGCCCGCATTTCGCGCTGATCGCGCCGGGACGCTGAACCGGCCCCGATACCTATCAAAATTGAACAGCCGCACCGCACCGTTGGTGCGATGCGAGCAAATGAATTGCCTCAGGGCGCGCAAAGTCATTCCGGCGCCAGCACCGCAATCTTAAGGGTCTCTTTCTTGGCGCCGCTGAGCTGAATGGTCGCCGGGCCGGCGGCCAGCTTGAAGCGCATGCTCTTGCGGATCCCCGGACAGGTCTTCATACCGCTGAAAGCCGCCAACTTCACGGCTTTGCCGTCCTGAACGACATCGATCCAGGCCTCATCAGACAGGCTGATCTGGAGCTCTCCCTCAGGGGGCACGGCCACGCTTGCCGTCGTGCCGAATGTACCGGCTGCCGGCGCGCGTTCCGGCGGAACGGTGAAGCTGATCGTGTCGACCGGCGCCAACGCCACATCTGCAGCCTCGCCGACCGAAAGGTCAGCCCCGGGCTGCGCGGCAGGCGCTGCCGCAAACAGGGCCTCCTCGCGCGTCACCGGCCATTTGAAAGCAGCACAGCCGGCGTCGTCGGCCGTGGCGACGCAGGTGCCTGCAAGGATGGCGAATAGGCTGACGAGGACTTTTCTCATGGCAAACGGAACCCACATGGTTTGGAGTGTCTGGCAATCAATACAACTATAGCGATTTTTATGCAACCCTAGCGAGAATAAAAGGACGAGGAACATTCCAATCACCGGTTGTTGATGGCAGGCCATGCGAAGTGAATGGCTGTTCGCCGGTCCCGGCGCCTTGGCGCTGGACAACCGCCGCAGCGCTTGAGCCGCCACAAACGGCGCCTTCATCCCCGCATCCGCTCGAGATTCGCGTCGAACAGCGGCGTCGGCTGCACGCGCGCGGGATAGCGCTTACCCAAGAGCTCGATCTCGAAACCGTCGGCCTCGTCGGCGATTTCCTTCGGCACGTAGCCCATAGCCACGGACGTCTTCGAATGATGCGCGTAGCCGCCTGACGTGACCCAGCCGCGCACGGCGCCGTCGAACCAGATCGGTTCGTCGCCGATGACGTCGGCGTCTGCCGCATCGACGGCAAAGGCGCGCAGCCGCAGCTTGCCGCCTTGCTTGCGCTCAGCCAGTGCAGCCTGCTTGCCGATGAAATCGGTTTCTTTCCCGTAGGCGACGAAACGGTCGAGCCCGGCCTCCAGCGGACCATAGATCGGCCGGTATTCGCGCGCCCACGAGCCGTAGTTCTTCTCCAGCCGCAGCGCATTGAGCGCGCGCGAGCCGAACAGACCGATGCCGAATTCTTCGCCAGCCGCCATCAGGGTCTGGTACGCGGCACGCTGATATTCCGGCGCCACCCAGATCTCGTAGCCGAGATCGCCGGTGTAGCTGACTCGGCCGACCAGGCACGGCGCCATGCCGATATCCACCTTGCGGATGGCCATGAACGGAAACGCCGCATTCGACACATCCGCCCGCGTGACTTTTGCCAGCACGTCCCGCGCCCTCGGACCGGCAATCGACAGGCCAGTCAGTTTCGCCCCCAGCGCCTCGATATGGACCGAGCCATCTTGCGGCAGATGCGCCTCGAACCAGCGCATGTGATACTGCTCGGCAATGCCGGAGCCGGCGAGGAACCAGTCCTCCCCGTTGGAATTGGGGCTGCCGAGATTGGCCAGCGAGAAATCGCCGATCAGCCTGCCATCTTCTTTCAGCATCGGCGCCAGCGTCAGGCGGCCGGGCTTTGGCAGCTTGCAGGCAAGCAGGCGGTCGAGCCAGGCCGCCGCGCCCTCGCCTGTCACCCTGTATTTGGCGAAGGACGAGATTTCCGACAGGCCGACACTTGTCCGCACTGTCCTCACTTCTTTTGCAACATGCTCGAAATCGCTTGAGCGCCGCCACGAGAACTCGTCCCTGACGCCCTCGGGCGCATACCACAGCGGCACTTCCAGCCCAAAGGCCACGCCCCATTGCGCGCCCTTGGCCGACAAAAGGTCGTAGACCGGCGTGGTCTTGAGCGGCCGCCCGGCAGGCAGCTCCTCATTGGGGAAGCGGATGGAAAAACGCCGCGAATAATTCTCGCGCACCTTGGCGTTGGTGTAGGCCCTCGTCGCCCAGTCGCCGTAGCGCGAGACATCCATCGCCCAGATGTCGGCGCCGGGATCGCCCTCGATCATCCAGTTCGACAGCGCCAGGCCGACGCCGCCGCCCTGCGAAAACCCGGCCATGACGCCGCAGGCGACCCAGAAGCCCGGCAGGCCGCGCACCGGCCCGACCAGCGGGTTGCCGTCGGGCGCGAATGTGAAGGGGCCGTTGATGATCTGCTTGATGCCGGTGTTCTGGAAGGCCGGAAAATGGCGGAAGCCGACTTCCAGCGATGGCGCGATGCGGTCGATGTCAGGCTCCAGCAGTTCGTGGCCGAAATTCCAGGGCGTGGAAAATTCGGACCATGGCTTGTTGGCCTTCTCATAGGTACCCATCAGCATGCCGCCGCGCTCCTGGCGCAGATAGAGTTCGCCGTCGAAATCGACCGCATGGATGATCTCCGTGCCAGTCTTCTGGTTCCAGGCGGCAACCTCCGGCATGTCCTCGGTGATCAGGTACATGTGCTCCATGGCCAGCACCGGCAATTCCAGCCCGACCATGCGGCCGACCTCGCGCGCCCACAGGCCGCCGGCGTTGACGACATGCTCGGCGATCACCTCGCCCTTGTTGGTGATGACGCGCCACAGCCCGTCGGCGCGGCGCACGATGTCCTCGACCTTGGTGAAGCGTTCAACCTCGGCGCCGAGCTTCCTCGCGGCCTTTGCATAGGCGTGGGTGACCCCCGATGGATCGAGATGGCCATCCTCCTTGTTGCGGACGGCGCCGACGAACTGCTTCGGGTCGAGCAGCGGCATCAGCTCGGCCGCCTCATCAGGCGAAATCTCCTCGAGGTCGATGCCGAGATAGCGTCCCTTGGCGACGACGCCGCGCAACCAGTCGAGCCGCGCCTCGGTCGCCGCCAGAAGCACGCCGCCGGTCAGGTGGACGCCGGTCGCCTGGCCGGACAGCTGCTCGATCTCCTTGTACAGCGAGATCGTGTATTTCTGCAGCTTGGCGACGTTGGGATCGCCATTGATCGTATGCATGCCGCCGGCCGCGTGCCAGGTCGAACCGGAAGTCAGCTCGTCGCGCTCCAGAAGCACGATGTCGGTCCAGCCGTGGCGGGCCAGATGGAACAGCACGGAACAGCCGACGACGCCTCCGCCAATGACCACGACCTTTGCATGCGATTTCATGGGTTTTCTCGTTATTTCAGGGAGTTGGAGGGGAACGATGAATCGGGGCGGGAGGAGCCAAGCCACACGAGCGCAAGCCTTCGACCATCACGGCTCGCCCTGCCCGATCGCTTCCTTGCGCCTGGCCACATACGCCTCCAGCGCCTCACGCACGGAAACATCCATCGTCGGCTCGACATGGTCTTCCAGCGCTTTTTTCCACAGCCGCGTCGCCCGCGCGGTGGCGTCGAGCCCGCCGGCCTCCTGCCAGGCCTCGTAGTTCTGCCAGTTGGAGAGTATCGGCTGGTAGAAGGCGGTGGCATAGCGTTCCAGCGTGTGCGGCTCGCCGAAGAAGTGGCCGCCGGTCGGCACCGCACCCAGCGCCTCGACGGCGAGTTCCGCCTCGTTGACTTCGATCGGGCGCAAAAACTCCATCATGTGCTGGATCATCTCGACGTCGATAATGAACTTCTCGAATGACGCGGTCAGCCCGCCTTCCTGCCAGCCGGCAGCGTGGTAGACGAGATTGCCGTGGCCGAGCACCGCGCCCCACAGCGCCATCAGCGTCTCATAGGCGCCTTGCGCGTCAGCGGCGTTGGAGGCCGAGCCCGGCGTCGTCCGGTATGGCAGTCGATAGTGCCGCGCCAGCTGCCCGGAGGCGATGTTGGCCTTGGTGTTCTCCGGCGTGCCGAAGGCCGGTGCACCGGACTTCATGTCAACATTGGAGGTGAAGGCGCCATACATGACCGGGGCGCCAGGGCGGACAAGCTGCGTCAAGACCACACCGAACAGCGCCTCGGCGTTCTGTTGCGCGAGCGCGCCGGCAAGCGTCACCGGGCTCATCGCCCCCATCAGCGTGAACGGCGTTACCGCGACCGATTGGCCGAACTCGGCCATGGTCATCAGCCCTTCGGCCATCATCTCGTCGAAGCGGCGCGGCGAGTTAACCGAGATGATGGTGGTGACGCCTGGATCGTCGCGCATCTCATCAAGCGTCAACCCTCGCGAAATCGCCATCATTTCGATGCCGTCCAGCGCCCTGCCGCGGCCGATCGCCGAGACGTGAAAACTTTTGTCGGTCAGCGTCAGATTGGCGAAATAGGTGTCGAGGTGGCGGGAATTGGCCGGCAGTTCCACCGGGGCGCAGACCTGGTTGCCGAGCATGTGGATGCAGTTGAAATGCTGCGCCAGCCGGGTGAGATCACAATAGTCGCGCAAATTGCCGGCGCGGCGGCCGCGTTCCATGTCGTGCACGTTGGGAGGTCCGGCGACGAGCGTAAAATTGATGGTGTTGCCGCCGAGATGAACGGCACGGACCGGGTTGCGCGGCGTCAGCGTATAGCTCGACCGCGTCGCCCCCACTGCCTCGTCGACCATGCCGCGGTCGATGCGGACAGTCATCGACGTATGATCGACCTTGGCCCCAGCCTTCTCGAACAGCGAAAGCGCCCGCGGGCTCATCACCTCGATGCCGAAATTCTCCAGGATGTGCATCGACGCCTGATGGATCGCCTCGATCTGGTCGGCCGAGAGCATCGCCATTGGCGGATAGGGATTCGTCACGCGCCGCAGCGGCAGTTGCGGGATGGCGGCCGGCCCCCTGTTGCTGGTTCGCTCAGCGCCGCGCTTGCGTCTCGGTTCGGTCATGCGGCGCATCAAAGCGCCGGCACGACGACCGGGCTGTCGGAAATCCGCCACCAACGGGCGTGATTTTAGCCAAGGCGGCATTTTGGTAGCTTCATGCCGACAAAAGCGACGGAAAACGTCGGAATATCTATCCTCGTTCTGAACCGACCAAAGCGGCCGATGGGTCGTTAAGGAACGCAGCAAGATTCCTTTTATGTTTTCGGCCTAATCCTCCTCCAATGGGTAGGTCGAGTTTTAGTAAAATTGTAGCTGTTACCGTGCTGCTGGCGCTGTCGGCCTGCGCGACGCCGCCGAACCATATCAACGATGTCTGCGCCGTGTTCGACCAGAATGACGGTTGGTTCGACAACTGGCAGGCGGCGGCCGAACGCGCCGAACAGAAGCACGGCGTGCCGGTTCCCGTGCTGATGGCGACTGTGCGCAAGGAATCCGGCTTCAAGAGCAACGCCAGGCCGCCGCGCACCAAGCTTCTCGGCTTCATTCCCTGGAAACGTGTCTCCAGCGCCTCCGGCTTCTCGCAGGCGCTTGACGGCACCTGGGCGCAGTATCAAAGCGAGACGGGAAGTTGGGCGGCGCGCCGCACCAGGTTCGCCGATGCCGTCGATTTCGTCGGCTGGTATCATTCCAAGACCGCCGAAACGCTCGGCGTCGCCCGAAACGACACCTACAATCTCTATCTGGCCTATTATCTCGGCTGGACGGCCTATGGCCGCGGGAACCGCGGCGATGCCGGGGTGCAGCGCTATGCGCGGGCCACCGAGCAGATGGCTCGGGACTACGCCGCGCAGCTACGCCAATGCGCGCCTTGACGGCGTCTCGGACCTAGCCATCCGTCAGCTTCGGCCTTTTGCCGCGTGGACGCTTGGGCGGAACGCCGGCAAAGCCCGGACCGACGCCGTGCGGCGCGTCGTCCGGCACGCCTTCATTGGCGGCATGCTCCTTGTCGAACTTGATCACCGGCTCCATTTTCGCCAGCACGTCGTCGGCAAGCCAGCACAGGCTCATATGACCGTCGCCGAGATTCTTCACTGGCGGCACCTGCGTCTCACAAAGATTGTCCGGCACCAGCTTCTTGTAGCCGCAGCGCGTCTGGAACGGACAGCCGGTTGGCGGGTTCATCGCCGACGGAATGTCGCCTTCCAGCACGATGTGCTTCTTGATCACGCTGGTGTCGGCGATCGGAATCGCCGACAGCAGCGCTTCGGTATAGGGATGATAGGGCGGCGAAAAGATCTGGTCGGTCGTGCCCTGCTCGACGATATAGCCGAGATACATGACGACGACGCGGTCGGCGATGTAGCGCACCACTGACAGGTCGTGGCTGATGAACAGCATCGTCGTCTTGTTCTTGCGCTGGATGTCCATCAAAAGCTCAGTCACCGCCGCCTGCACCGACACGTCGAGCGCTGAGACCGGCTCGTCGGCCACCACCACCTTGGCGTCGCCGGCAAAGGCCCGCGCCACGCCGATGCGCTGCTTCTGGCCGCCTGAAAGCTGGCGCGGCTTGCGGGTCTCGAACGCCCGCGGCAACTTCACCAGGTCGAGCAGCTCCAGCATGCGCTTGCGGCGGTCGGCGACGGTGTTGCCGACATTGAACTTTTCCAGCGTGCGGATGATCTGCGAGCCGACCGTGTGGCTGGGGTTGAGCGTGTCGAACGGATTCTGGAACACCATCTGGATCGACGACACCGTCTCGACGCTGCGCTTCTCGACGCCGGTCGACTGGATCTGTTGGTTGCCGAGCGTCACGCTGCCGGAGCTTGCTGTCTCCAGTCCGAGCAGCACCTTGGCCAGCGTCGACTTTCCGCAACCGGACTCGCCGACGATGGCGACGGTCTCGGATTCGCGTGCCATGAAGGAGATCGTCTCGTTGGCCTTGACGACGCGGCCCTCGCTCGAGCCGAACACTTCGCTGCCGCCGACCTTGTAGTACTTTTTGAGATCCTCGATCTTGAGCACCGGCGCGCCGGGCTCGACGCGCTCGTTGACCTTCTTGGCGCCGGGCGGCAGCGCCTCCCAGTCGATCTCGTTGAAGCGCACGCAGCGCGAAAAATGGCCTTCGTGGCCGTCGACCGCGATCATCGGGATTTCGGCGGCGTTGCAGACACCCTCGACGAAATGGTGGCAGCGGGGGCCGAAATTGCAGCCCTTCGGCCGCTCGTGCGGCAGCGGCAATTGCCCCGGGATGGAGATCAGAGGCCGCGAATTCTTGTCGGCGCCGGGCAGCGGGATCGAGCGGAACAAGCCTTGCGTGTAGGGATGGCGCATCCGGTCGAAGACGTCCTTGATCTTGCCGGTCTCCACCGCTTCGCCCGAATACATCACCGTGATGCGGTCGCAGGTTTCCAGGATCAGGCCGAGATTGTGCGACACGAAGATCATCGAGGTGCCGAACTTCTCGCCGAGCCCTTTGACCAGGTCGACGATGCCGGCTTCCACCGTCACGTCGAGCGCCGTCGTTGGCTCGTCGAGCAGGAGCAGCGCCGGCTTCGACAGCAGCGCCATGGCGATGACGATACGCTGTTGCTGGCCACCGGAAAGCTGGTGCGGAAACGAGCGCATCATGCGCTCGGGATCGGGCAGCCTGACCGAGCGCACCATTTCCAGCGCGCGTCGATAAGCCTCTTCCTTCGACACCTTGTCGTGGATCAGCGGCACTTCCATCAGTTGCTGGCCGACCTTCATCGCCGGGTTCAGGCTGGCCATCGGCTCCTGGTAGATCATCGCGATCTTGTTGCCGCGGATGGCGCGCAGTTCCTCGTCGGACAGCTCGCCCATGTCCTTGCCCTGGAACTTTATCCGGCCGCCGACGATCTTTCCGATGTTGGAGAGATCGCGCATGATGCCGAGCGACACGGTCGACTTGCCGCAGCCGGATTCACCGACGATGCCCATCGCTTCGCCAGGCATGACCGTGCAGGAGAAGTCCATAACGGCCGGTATCTCACCCTTGCGGGTGAAGAAGGAGATCGACAGGTTCTCGATCTCGATGATCGGCCCATTGGTCGGCTTGGCGGGATTTCGAACTGCCTCATTCATGGGTCGCTCCAATCCTTGTTCTTCTAAATAGGGTCGAAGACCCGTCCATCAATCTTTCATCGATTGTTCACGCAGCGAGTCGGCCAAAAGGTTCAGCCCCAGCACGAACGACATCAGCGCGATTGTCGGCGGCAGCGCCGGATGGATGAAGGAGCGCAGCAGCCGGCTGGCATCCTTGATCGCGGTGCCCCAGTCCGGGCTCTCGGGCGCCAGCCCCAAGCCGAAATAGCCGAGCGTGCCGAGCAGGATCGTGGTGTAGCCGATGCGCAGGCAGGCGTCGACGATCAGCGGCCCGCGCGCATTGGGCAGGATCTCCCAAAGCATGATGTACCAGGGCGATTCACCGCGCGTCTGCGCCGCCGCAACATAGTCGCGCGTCTTGATGTCCATGGTGAGGCCGCGCACGATACGGAACACGCCCGGGCTGGAGGCGAACACCACCGCCACGAAGATGTTGAGCTGGTTGGGATCGATGTGGATGATCCTGAACGGGTCGGCGTCGAAGACCAGGCCGGCATAGACCCAGCCGCCAATGATCAGCGTCAGTCCCAAGAGGATGTAGAGGCGGTCGGACCGTTTCTTGTAGCGCGTCCAGAACAGCACGCTGAAGAAGATGATCGGGAACAGGAAGAACAGGCCGGCCATCGCATAGGGAATCGGCGTGTCCATGATGCCCGGCGTCACCAGCAGGTAGAACAGGAGGATCACCGGGAAGGCGAGCACCAGGTTGGCGAGGAAGGACAGCACCGTATCGATCTTGCCGCCATAGTAGCCGGCCGGCAGGCCAAGCGTGATGCCGACCATCAGCGCGAAACCGGTCGCCGCCGGCGCGATGATCAGCACGATCTGGCTGCCATAGACCATGCGGCTGAACACGTCGCGGGCGAGCTTGTCGCCGCCGAAGAGGTAGACAAGTCCCGATTGCGGCTCGATCGCGCCCGGCAGCGCATCCTTCATGATCGCCACCTGGGCAAGCGGATTGAAGGGCGAGATGGTCGACGCGAAGATCGCCGTGAACAGCCAGAACAGGCAGATGCCGACGCCGACGATGCCGACGCTGCTGTCGAAGAGCTGACCGTAGAGGCCAAGCCGCTTCTTGTAGGCGAAGCTCGCCCCCATCACCAGGACGAGGGCGATCCAGACCGGCCAGAAACGCGCAAGCACGCCAAGCACCACATTGAAGGCGCCGATATATTCAAGCAGCATCCGCCCGATCCCCTATTGAACTCTGATACGCGGATTGAGAAACGCGTAGCCGACATCGGAAATGAGCTGTGTGATCAGGACGATGAGCACCGAGACCAGCGAGCAGCCGAGCAGAAGATCGATGTCGTTGTTGCCGGCCGCCTCGACCAGCGTGTAGCCGAAGCCCTGATAGCGGAACATCACCTCGACGATGACGACGCCGGTGAGCAGCCAGGGAAATTGCAGCATGATGACCGTGAACGGCGCGATCAGCGCGTTGCGCAGCGCGTGCTTGACCACGACGCTGCCGAAGGAGAGGCCCTTCAGCCGCGCGGTGCGGATATATTGCTGCGTCATCACCTCGACCATCGAGGCGCGGGTCATTCTTGCGATGTAGCCGATGCCGTAGATCGCCAGCGTCATCACCGGCAAGGTGAAGTTGTAGAAGGTGATGCCCCGGCTGGCCGAAGCCGCCGAACCGTTCAGCAGGCCGAGCCATGAGGCGAAGATGACGGTAAAAATGACGCCCGACACATATTCGGGCGTCGCCGTCGAGGCGATCGAGGCGACGGACAATGTCCGATCGGTGCGCGAGCCCTCGCGCATGCCGGCGAGGATCCCGATCAGAAGCGAGATCGGCACCATCACCACAAGCACCCAGAACATCAGGATGCCGGTGGCGCCGAGCGCCGGGAAAAGCTTCGATGCCACCGTCGTCTTGAACTTGGTCGAGCAGCCGAAGTCACCCTGCAGCACGCCGGAGAACGTCGGCTCGACAGGATCGTTGCAGAAGGAAAAACGTCGCGCGGGTTTGCCCGTTGCCGGGTCTGTGACCGGCTGTTTGGGCACGATACCCAGCCATTGGCCATAACGGGAGAAGAAATTCTGGCGGTAGCCATGATTGACCAGCCAGCTTTCGAGCTGCTCGGCCGAGGTGTGCATTTCAGTCTGGCTGATCGCCAGCTTTTTCAGGTTGGGGTCGAGATTGATCAGGAAGAACACGACCATCGTCAGGCACAGCATCGTCAATGCCATGGTGCCGAGGCGTCGAAGGATGAAAGAAAGCATGGCGGTCCCCCTGCCGGTCTGGTTGGGGTTGAGGCCGGCTTGGAGCCAACTCAGCCGCTATCGGCAGAGCTGGCTGTCAAACGGACCCTCAGAATGCGATCAACCCTGTCTTATTGCACGCCCCTATCCGAAGAGTCCGCGCTTTTCTTTGCTGCGCCTACTTTCGGTTGTGGAATCATGCATGGCGTGGGTGGAAGGGGCGAACCGCCCCTTCCACGATCGATCCGATCAGGCCTCGTCGAGCCAGACCTTGCCGTAGTCGCGCTCGAAGGTCGGGTGCATGGCGTAGTTCTTAACACCAGCCACCGAGTGACTGTAGAGCTTGCGCCAGTAGGGCTGGATGATGATGCCGGAATCCTGCAGGATCTGCTCAATGTCCTTCATCATCTCCTTGCGCTTGGCGGCGTCGGCGACCGAAAGCGCGGCGTTGAGCTTGGCATCCCATTCGGGATTCGACCAGGCGGTTTCGTTCCAGGCTTCGCCGGTGCGGTAGCCGATCGCCAGAACCTGGACGCCGAGCGGCCGCATGTTCCAGTTGGTCATCGACAGCGGATACTTCGTCCAGTCGTTCCAGAACGTCGAACCCGGCAGCACCGTGCGCTTCACCTTGATGCCGGCGTCGCGCATCTGCGCGGCGATCGCATCGCCGGTATTCTTGTGCCAGTCTTCGTCGACCGTGATCAGCTCGTGCTCGAAATCGGCCTGACCGGCTTCCTCCATCAGCGCCTTCGCCTTGGCCGGATCGCGGGCAATCTTTGGCAGCTCGTAGTATTCCGGATGGACCGGGCTGACATGGTGGTTTTCGGCGACAGTGCCGGCATTGCCGTTGCCGAGCTGGAGCACGACAGCGTTGTCTACCGCGAGCTGCAGCGCGTTGCGGACCTTCTGATCGTCATAAGGCTTGTTGGCCACATTGGTGCGGCAGACGATGGTCGCTGCGGTGACCACCTCGTACTTGACCAGGTCGACACCGTCGAGGATCGACACATAGTCGGCCGACGTCTCGAAATTGGTATGGACCTCTCCGGATTCGAAGGCGCTGACCGTGGCCGCCGGATCGGTGCCGTAGTCGATGAACTCGATGCCGTCGAGAAAGACCTCGCCGTCCCACCACTTGTTGTCTTCGCGGCGCTTGTAGACGACTTTTTGGCCGACATCGTAGGAGACGAGTTCGAACGGGCCGGTGCCGATCGGGCAGGCTTTGAAATCACCACCCTTTTCGTCGAAGGTCTTGTGGACGATGAGACCGGGATAGTCGCACACATTGGGGATGAGCGCGATATCCGGCGTGCTGAGCTTCAGCTTGACCGTCAAATCGTCGACCTTGGTCACCGCGCTCTCATCCAGCTTGTCGTCCTTGACCAGCGAGCCGAGACGACCGGGCATGGAATTGCCTTCGGCCTTCTTGTCGGCCCAACGCTTGAAGTTGAAGATGACGTCGTCCGCGGTGAACGGATCGCCGTTGTTCCAGGTGACGCCCTTGCGCACATGCAGGGTGTACTCGGTGGCATCGTCGTTGACGTCCCAGCTCTCGAGCAGGTAGGGGCGGAACGTGTATTCGGTTGTGTACTTGACCAACGGCTCGAGTGCCTGGCGCTCGGCATTGGCGATTTCCGACCAGTCGGCCTTGCGCGGATCCTTCGCATCCTTGATCCACATAGCGACCTTCAGTATGCCGCCCTTCTTGCCCTGTACGTCCTGCGCTCTCGCTGGCGTCGGGTCGGCGAGGCCGAGCATACCATAGGCCATCGCCGTAGACGCGCCGAAGACGCTGGCCAAAGCGAGAAACTCGCGGCGATCGACACGTCCGGCCCTGGCTTCTTCGGCCATTGCATGGATGTGATCCGGAACGCGATCGCCATTACTCTTGTAGATTGTCATCACGAACTCCCATTGTTGGCTTTCTGCCTTTTACCATTCCGCATCCGGGCCATGATGTCAAAAACGGCACGGGTTGGGAACATGCCAAGGAATGTGCAACTTTGGAAGGGAAGCAGTTCGCGTGATAACGACAGTCTTGGCGCAAAATTGCTATTGCCCGGCAGATTTCGTTCGAATCTCCGGCATCGATTAAACTGAGACATTCACGACAGCGCCGCGCGTCCTGCTGGGCGCGCAAAGGACGCTGTAGCACTTTGATTTGCGCATAATTCCTAACCGAAAATCGATTCCGATTTTCGGCGTCATGCGCGAAACTTTGCACAGCGCCAGCCGATCCCGGACAGGGTGCCAGAACGGCGACGACCGTCGGATTGCCAGACCCTTTCGCGTCGGCCGGCTTCAGTACTCGCGCTCGTAGAAAACGCCGCCCTTGGCTTCGCCGGCGTCGGTGGCCTCGCCGCGCAATTTGACGCCGCGCCCGACGTCGAGATCGATCGCCGCCTTGCCCGAACCCGGCTTGTCGCCCTTCTGGATCGTCACATAGGTGCGGTCGTTGAGGTATTTGCCCGCCGACACCGCGGTGCCGCCCTCTTCGTCGGTGATGACGTCGAGATCGTCGACGCCGATCGCGCTGCGCAAGTTCTGGAGCAGCGAGGTCGAGCCGCCGACACCGGCCAGCTGCGCGGCGGCTTCGGCAAGCTGAGCGATCTGCAGCGGCGACAGGTTCGACATCGAGCGGCCGAAAATCAACTGCGCCAGGACCTCGTCTTCCGGCAGCGCCGGCACCGACGAGAAGTTGAATTTCGGATTGGTCGCCTCGCCCGATACCACGATGGTGACGGTGGCGCTGCTCGTCGTCGATGTCGCCGTGAGGTTGAGATAAGGCACCAGCGAGCCTGAAAAGCCGACCGTGCCTTCGGTGAAGGTCAGCCGCTTGGCGAGGATCGTCAGCCGCCCGCGCTGCAAGGTGAAGGTGCCGACGGCTTGCGGCGACGATGCCGGGCCGGTCAGCCGCAGCGAACCGCCAAGCTCGGCATCGACACCCCTGCCCTGGATAAATATCTGGCTCGGCGCGTTGACCGTGACATCGAGGTTGAGGCCGCCGCCACCGCTGCTGCCGCTCGCCGTCGCCGGGCGCAACGCTTTGTCTTGTGCGCGCACGGCTGCCGGTGCGTTCCTGTGCTTGACGTTGAGCGCCGCCAGCGAGCCCGGCAGCTTTTCGGGAACGGTGATGACGGTTTTGGCCAGGTTGATCGTACCCGAGATCACCGGCGCCGACGCGAGCGGCCCCTTGATGGTCAGGTCGCCACTGAGATTGGCAGTGACCACCCTGCCGTCGGTGTAGCGGCCGTCGACGAGCTTGACCGACAGATCGGCCGGAAAACCTTGCGCCGGATTGATGCCGACCGTGCCGCTGGCCGACAGGCTGCCGCGCGTCGACAAATTGCCGGTCAAGCGGTTGATCCTGGCCACGCCACCGCCGATCGCCACATCGGCGGTGATATCGTTGATCGCAAGTCCCGAGCGTGCATCGATCAGGCGGGCACCCGACGTGCGGACCGTGCCTGTGATCACCGGCGACGTCGCCGGGCCGCGCACCTTCAAATCGACGTCGGCCGTGCCGCTCAACGACAGGCCTTGCGCGGCGAGTGTCCGGGTGAGGAAGGCGAACGGCACCTTGCCGGAAAAGTCGAGATCAAGGGTGGGCGTGCCTGATGTCGTCATCGTGCCGCCGCCCTTGAGGCCGAGACCGGCGGCATCGCTCATGTTGGCGTCGAAGGTCAGTCTGTTGCCCGAATACGTGCCGGAGGACGAAACGCCCATGCCGCCGAAACCGGCACCGCGGGTCTGCGACGTCTGGACGCCTGCGGCGTCGATCTTGAAGGCGACGGCCGGATTGGTCGGCGCGCCCGTCACCTTCACCGTGCCCGAGATCGAGCCGGCGGCATCGAGGCCCGGCGAGAAACTGTTGGCGAGCGACATCGGCACCCGCGCCAGAGTCGCGTTGAGATTGAGCGCCTCCCCGACCTTACCCGAAACCGTCGCCGTGCCGCCGCCGAGGTTGAGCGCGAGCCGATCCAGGCTGGTGGTGCCGTTGGCGATGGTGATGGTCGAGGCCTGCGCGATCGCTGCTTTGATGCCGCGCATGGTCGCCTGGCCGGAGGTGAGCTCGACCGTCGTCGTGCCGTCGGCGATCCTGACGCGGCCGGCGGCCCTGGCCGGAATGTCCTTGACGGTGGCGCCGCCGGAAAAGCCTGTCCAGTCGCCGTCACGCTTGAGATCGACATCGATGCCGCGAAT